>JAVCBV010000102.1:0-4037 GCA_037917695.1 Thermoproteota archaeon
GGTATAGAGGACGCAGTTTACAGGGCGTACCTGGAGGAGAGACCCGACGTCATTGTGATCGAGGGGCAGGGCTCCGTGCTCCACCCCGCCTTCCCCGGGAGCTTTGAGATAATCGCAGCCGCCAGGCCCCACGGGATAGTGCTTCAGCACGCCCCCGCCAGAGAGACCTTCGAAGACTTCCCTGACTTCCCGATGCCGCCGTTAGAGAAGTACATTCAAGTGCTGGAGCTTCTCTCCGGGAGGAGCGTCATAGCGATAGCTCTGAACCACGAGCGCATGAGCAAGGCCGAGATCGACAGAGTGGCGCAAGAGTACGAGGCTAGGTACGGCCTGCCTACGGCCGACCCGCTGTGGCACGGAGCGGACAAGCTTGTCGATGCTGTGATCCGGCTCAGGGGACGCATGATCGAGCTTGGAGAGTTGTCGGGCTGAGGGGAAGTCCTATGGATCTGAGATGCTTCGACGAGATCCGCGTCCACGGCTTCAGGTCTGAGTCGCGGAGAATCCTCGCTGACTACTCCGTGGTCAGGGGTGGCGTAGAAGAGAGCTACCGCCTCATAGTGACCTACGAGGAGCCCCCCGACCTAGCAGTCGCTAAGGCGTTGGGCCCGCTGCTGATGTCGATCCCCGCCATAAATTACGGGCTCTTCGCGGAGAGAATGGTGTTTGACGTTCCGCTGCACCCGCTGGACGTGGAGTTCATCAAAGATATGACGCGCGTGACCGCCGCCGACATATTCGTCAACCGGATTGTAAGGAGAACGGGCCTCCTGAGGGAAGAGTTCCTCCCGGATCCCGATGAAGTCGGGCCGGAGGACGCGGAGCCTAGAGCAGAGCTGGTCTTCCCAGATCTGACTCAAGAAGATCTAGAACTGGAGGGGGACAGTAGAGTTGCGGCCGTCATGCTCTCAGGCGGCAAGGAGAGCCTGCTCACCTATGCAATGCTTAGTGAACTTGGGTTCGAGGCGTATCCGTGCTTCTTCAACGAGAGTGGACACCACTGGTTCACTGCCCTGACGGCCTACCGCTGGTTCAGAGAGAACGAGCCCCGCACGAAGAGAGTGTGGAGCAACCTGGACAGGTTGTTCATGTTCGTGAACGCAAGGATGAAGATCGTCGTAGACAACATTCGGAACAAGAGGAAGACTGAGGTCTATCCGATCCAGCTCTTCTTCTTTCCGTTCTTCATATTCAGCTTTCTCCCAGTCCTGTCGAGGTACAGAGTCGGGAATGCGCTGATGGGAAACGAGTACGACGACCTCACAGAGGTAAAGCCCGTCTTCAGGGGCATAAGGCACTACTTCGCCGTCTACGACCAGAGCCAGGACTTCGAGAGGTACATAACGGGTTGGTTCGCCAAGAGGGGCGTCAACGTCAGAGTATGGTCGGCGGTCAGGCCCATAACGGGCCTCATAGTCGAGAGGATACTGGCATCTAGGTACCCTCACCTCTTCCGGCTGCAGAGGAGCTGCCACTCTGTACATAAGGAGGGAGACCGGATCCTGCCGTGCGGGACGTGCTTCAAGTGCAACGGGGTGCTGACATTCCTGCTCGCTAACGGGATTGATCCTAGAATAATCGGGTACAGGGAGGAGCACGTCAGGACGCTGCCAGACAGACTGAGGGCTGGAAGAGTTAGGCTAGACAAGTCGGAGCTCGAACACTCGCTCTACCTCCTAAACCAGAGGTACGGGCTGAGGCTGGAGGGAGCCAGAAGGCGCGACGAGGTTGAGATGATCAGGTTTGACGGCATTGGGTCGAGCGTCGACGAAATACCGCCGGAGTTCTGGGGAGTCTACGACATATTGGAGCAGTACTCGCTGGGCTACGCAGTCTACCGGGACGGCCGCTGGGTGCGCGTGCGAAGGGAGGCGCTTGGAATTGGCCTCTAGAGCTGAACTCGAAGCGGTGAGCATAGAGCTAGTTAACCCCGATCGGCTGGAGGATGTTATCGAGCTGGATGCTGAGATAAGCTGGGAGTTCGTAGATGAACGCGTGAAGAGTAGTATGAGCTACGAAGAGTACAAGAAGAGGCACAGGGAACTCTTCTTTGAACTGCTCCACGAGCCCGGCGAGCATGTGATCTTCGGAGCATTCGTTGGCGGAAGACTAGTTGGGATAGCGTGGGCCAAGGAGAGGTGGGATACAGTCGACTACGTAAAGGTGCTGTACCTGCTGGATCTGGAGGTCAGGCAAGAGTTCAGGGGAAGGGGAATTGGCTCTAAGCTCATGGAGGCCGTGGAACGCTACTGCAGGGAAAAAGGATATCCAAAGGTAGTTCTTAGGGTTGAAGTCACAAACGAAGACGCGATGAGCTGGTACGAGTCGTTGGGTTTCAGACGTAGGGCCATCATATTAGAGAAGTTCAAAGAAGACGCGTCCTCTGAAACGTGATTTAACGGAGTGCTCTCCTCACCCTCTCACAGGCGCGGATGACTGACAGGCATCCCCCGTTCGTGGACAAGGGCATTTATTCACGTAGGCGTTCAAGGCTCTCATGGGTGCGCGGATGGGAGTGAGTAGGAGGAAGGGCCTGCTCTTGCTGGTCCTCGTAATAATAGCCGGAGTCGTCGTGAGCGTCTACTTTGAGGCGAAGTCGAAGGGGATAGTCGGCCCGGAGTACGTGGCCATCCTAGAGCTCTCTGGGACGATAGCCTACGAAGAGTCCCCGCTTTCCCTGTTTGGCGGAACGACCCTAACTCCAGAGGCAGTCAGGGACATGGTGGAGCAGGTCAAGCAGGACCCAAGGGCTAAGGCGGTGGTGCTGGTGATCAACAGCCCTGGAGGCAGCGCCGTGGCCTCTGAGGAGATATATCAGGTGCTCCAGGAGCTTGCAGAGGATAGGGTGATCGTCTCCTACATAGCGGAGTACGGAGCCTCAGGCGGCTACTACATAGCCCTGGCTGGCGACATCATAATGGCGTCTCCCAGCTCTCTGACGGGCTCTGTGGGAGCAATAGCGCTGCTCATCAACTACGCCCAGCTGATGGACAAGCTGGGCGTTGAGGCCGAGACGTTCAAGAGCGGGAGCATGAAGGACATCGGGAACCCCTGGAGACCGATGACGGAGGAAGAGAGGCAGGTAATGCAGTCGATGATTGATTCCATAGCGAGCGCCTTCCAGGAGAGGGTGAGGGAGGTCAGGGGAGACAAGATCAAGGACTGGAGCGAGGTCCTGACTGCCAGACCCTACACCGGCGTTCAGGCACTGGAGGTGGGTCTTATAGACCAAGTTGGCACGCTTGACGACGCTATAAACGTGGCTAGGAAGATGGCAGGTCTCCCGGAGACCGCTCCGACTTACACAATCAAGCCGAGGGCGCCGGGGCTCCTAGACTTACTCTTCGGAGGCGGTGTTAGGAAGAGCTTCACTCTAAGCTACGAAGTGCTCCTGATGTGGCCCCTGCCGACTCTCAGCGACCCTTACTATGTGATCCTGTCAAAAGCCTGCCTCGAGGGCTAACCTCTCCACAGCACAAGCAGTTCTGCTAGCGCGTATTAACTGACTCCAGAGACTAATCCCTCTTTGTCAATCTAAGCTGAGATCCGGTCAGGAAAGCGGAAGAAAAAGGAAGAGGGGGAAGAGCGTGGCCCGACTCCTCTCAGGCCCCTGCCTCCTGCTTGTACTTCTTGTAAGCCCTGTACGCGTCTATGGCGACCATCAAGCCTAGGACGAACAGCACTAGACCGAACACTCCGAAGATGGCGTTGAGGCCCTTCGCTATTGTCGGATAGTTAGCCAAGGGTCCCTTAACGAAGGGCTTGCCTAGCGCTATGGCACGGAAGAACTTCACCGACTCGAATATGAGGGCCGCCTCGCACGTGATTATCATGAAGACCGCTGGCCCTAGCGTGTATATCGTCGGCCTCTTCACCTTCGCTAGGTATATGGTGACGAGCGAGAGGGCCAGACCCGCCAGCAGCTGGTTGGAGCCTCCGAAGAGGGGCTTGTTGTTCGAGCCCCTGGCTTCTGGAATGCTGCTGAAGTACACCGCCTACATGTCGGATGCCTTCTTGGCCATAGCCGTGTTCGACAC
>JAVCBV010000054.1:0-4016 GCA_037917695.1 Thermoproteota archaeon
GTTTTGGTAGTGTCTCAGAGGTCACATGTGCAGCGACGAGATTGGTTATACAAAAATCCTGTGACGACGTGCTTATCCAGAACAGCCATAACGTACGCCCTGATTATCAGATGTTAATTGACTTATATTGGAGCCATTTGACCATAGATTTCGTTAAATAGATATCATCAACAAACGTATATCTATTGTTTATCATCACAATTTTCGCAAGAACTAGGAGTTAGCTAGGTTTAAGATTCTCTCTGCAGGAAAATTGTGAGTCAGAGTTACATGGATCGACCTTTTTGAGACTGGGGCATGAAGACTTTCCTGAATTGATTGACCCCCTTACCCTCTCGGAATCGACTGAACGAATTGTCCTTAGAGAGTCTCCCGAGGGACCCCTCAGGAAGTATTATCGATTCAGAGCCGACAGGTGGTATGGAGGCATTGCCACGGCCGATGCCGTGGGCTGCAACCTGAGATGTGGGTTCTGCTGGAGCTGGAGGTACGTGGTGGATCCGGAGCGCCACGGAGAGTTCTACTCCCCGGCCGAGGTAGCTCAGAGGCTCGAGGGCATCGCGAGGTCAAAGGGGTTCCCCAGAGTTAGGGTGAGCGGAGCTGAGCCTACCATTGGTAGAGGGCACCTCCTCAGGCTCCTGGAGGAGACGGCTGGTTCTGGAGTCATCTTCGTGTTGGAGACCAACGGCATACTGATAGGAGCGGACAGAAGGTACGCCAGGGATCTGGCCAAGTTTCCTCACCTGCACGTGAGGGTCTCGCTCAAGGGGTGCACGCCCGAGGAGTTCTCGAGGATCAGCGGAGCGAGCCCAGAGTTCTTTGAGTACCAGCTTCGATCCCTCGAGTTCCTCTTGGACGCGGGGGTCTCCTGTCACCCCTCGGTGATGTTGGGGTTCTCGACGGAGGTCTCCTTGAGGGAGCTTGTCTACAGGCTCGCTGAGATCGACAGCTCGCTCCCGCGGCGCCTCGAGCCGGAGGCCCTGATCCTTTACCCGGCGGTGGAGGCTAGGCTCAAGAGGCTGGGCCTAAAGCCCACTAGCTACGTCAGGCCTGGCGAGGTCTGAGTTTTTACCCTTAGGAGATCGTCTATTCAACCGATGACTCTGGTGGTGGAGGTAGCGGAGAGGAAGGAGTTCGTGGAGCTCGTGAAGGTGTACATCTCGGAGATGAGAATGGAGACCGTTCTCTTCTGGCGCGCGTCAAAGGGGGAGGAAGAAGGTGGGAGGGATATTGAAGTGCTCTACATCGTTCCCTTCTACCCCGCGGACGTCGACTGGGTGATCTGGCGATATAGAGAGAAGATCGGGGCCCCAGCCAACGCCTCCGATGACGAGCTAAATGCTCTAGCCACGGCCGCGGTGGAGGCCATGCTGAAGGACATAGGAGTGAGCAGAGCAGTCAAGATACGGAGTATGACTGTGGACGGCGAGAACGTCGGCAAGTAGATCTTAGCCTGACGTGATTGCGCTGGCGAATGTAAATTAGGTCAACCTACATCGCCAAGCCGATGAGCTTCACAAACAGCCTGCCTCAGGGGCTGAGTGCGCAGGAGCTGCTCTCGCTCCTCTGGGAGAGGGAGGGCTTCTCCGTCCCAGCTCTCTGCGTCACGGGCGGTAAGGGGGGAACGGGGAAGTCTACGGTGGCTACCAACCTCGCCGCCGAGCTGACTGCCAGGGGAAGGAGGGTTCTGCTCCTAGACCTGGACGTCGACGAGCCGAATGACCACCTCCTGCTGGGGGCCAGGCCAGAGGGGCGCGAGCCCGTGAGGAAGTGGGTCCCCAAGATCGACCCGGCTACCTGCACAAAGTGCGGGTCGTGCGCTCAAGCGTGCAGAACCCACGCGTTGGTTCAGGCACCTGGGAAGGTCCCGGTTTTCCTGCCGAACCTCTGCTCGGGGTGCAGGGCCTGCCAGGCGGCCTGCCCGGCTGGAGCCATACTCGACGAGTGGGTCGAGCTGGGCTGGACCTACTCGACGGAGGCCCTGGGGATCAGGCTCCTCTGGGGCGAGTTGAGGGTTGGGGAGAGGGAATCTGCGAAGGTTGTCTCAGCGGCGAAGGAGAGAGCTAGGTCGGAGATCCGCGAGAGAGGGGTAGACCTGGCGATAGTGGACACGGCGCCCGGAGCCCACGTGGACGTCGCTAAGTCCATAGCTGGCTGCGACGTCGCTCTCGCCGTGACGGAGCCCACTCCGTTTGGCGCGCACGACCTCGACAGGATACTGAGGCTCACAGAGGCCCTGGGCGTCAGGGCCGAGGTCGTCCTGAACAGGTCCGATCTCGCCAAGGGGAGAGGGCTCGTCGAGAGCGTCTGCTCCGCCAGGGGAGTTCGGATAGTCGCCGAGATACCGACGGATCCAGAGGTGCTCTCCTCCTACCTAGAGGGGAGGCCGGCCGTGATCAGCAGGTCGGGCCCAGGCGTCGAGGCGCTTAGGAGGCTCGCGGACGATGTGGAGAGGTGGTTGCTGTGAGAGAGCTCGTGGTGCTCAGCGGGAAGGGCGGCGTTGGGAAGACCACCTTCACGGCGTCTCTGGCGACGCTCCTGTCGGGTAACCTCAGACTGACATTGGCTGACGTAGACGTGGACGCTCCAAACGTGGCGCTCGTCTTGGGAGGGAGAGAAGTCGCCAGGAGGCGCGTGAGGGCGATGGAGAGGGCCTACGTGGACTACGGCGCCTGCGACGGCTGCGGGTCCTGTAGGGACTCCTGCACCATGGGCGCCCTGGTCTGGGTCGACAGCTTGAGTAGGCCAGCTATCTTCGGCATGATGTGTGAGGGCTGCGGCTCCTGCGCCGTGGCGTGCCCGAAGGGAGCGATACGCCTGGAGCCGGCTGTGAACGGGTCCATAGTGGAGGTAGACACAGACGCCGGCATCCCGCTGATCTACGGCGAGGTGGAGGTGGGCTTCGCCGGCTCTGGCGAGCTAGTCAGCGAGGTGAAGGCCAGGGCGAGGGAGGTGGCGTGGTCCAACGGATCGGACCTGCTGGTGGTGGATGGGCCTCCCGGCATAGGGTGCGCGGCCATAGCCGCCGTGAGCGGAGCCACCGACGCTCTGCTGGTGACGGAGCCCAGTCAGACGGCGCTGCACGACTTGGAGAGGAGCCTGAGGCTCGTCAGGCACTTCGGGCTGGAGGGGTGGCTGGTTCTGAACAAGGTGGGCATGAGCCCAAGGTTCGAGGAGCGGGTCAGGCGATACGCGGAGAGCAGGGGCGTGAGGCTCGTGGGGGAGGTCCCCCTCGACCCCTCCGTGCCCAGGGCGATCACCCAAGGGCTCCCCGTGGTCAAGGCGTACCCCGACTCGCCCGCTTCTAGGGCCTTGAGAGAGCTGGCGAGCTTCATCCTATCCGAGCTGGAGGGAGGTCACCAGTAGTCCTCCGACCAGCCTCGCCCTCCTCCGCCTCCTCCCCAGCCCCAGCCTCCGCCTCGCCCTCTTCCCATGCCCCTGCCTCTCCCGAAGCCAAAGGCTGGCATGGGCTGAAGCTGACCCCTCAGGTACATCTCCACAGCTTCCTTGACTGTGATCCCCGGCGGAACCATGAAGACCTGGATCCCCAGGGCCTGGAGCGCCGCCGTGGCGTTGGGCCCCAGCCTTGGGGCCAAGACCACGTTAGCGCCCATCTCGGCCGCCTTCTGGGCTGCCATGGGCCCCGCTCCCCCTGGGGCGTTGACGGCCGGGTTGGGCACAGCAGTCGCCTCTCTGGGCTCCCCGCCAACTACAGTTACCAAGGTCAGGAATGGAGCCCTCGCGAACCTGAAGTCCACGCGAGCGGTTAGCCCAGACGGATCTGTAGTGGGCACTACTATATTCAGAGTGGTCCCCATGGTCTCTCGTGTTAGGGTGACCTAACTCAAGTTAAACTATTTGCGCCGCTGGGCCCACCACCTCAGGGCCCTGACGGCAGCCGTGAACTCCCTCACGTCGTCGTAGGTCGGCACTCCAGCTGAGTCGAGCTCCCTCCTCTTCCTGTCTGTGTAGTCGCCTCCAGCCGCGAATACAAGCACGGGCTTCCCCTTCGCGTC
>JAVCBV010000116.1:0-4008 GCA_037917695.1 Thermoproteota archaeon
GCTTGTTGTGGTCGTCGCCAGAGACGAGAACGTCAAGAAGTTCAAGGGCAGAGAGCCTATCCTGCCTGAGGAAGAGAGGGCCTTCCTCGTCTCGTGCCTAAAACCGGTGGATAGAGCTGTGTTAGGCGATCCAAGAGACCCTCTGGTAATCATAGAAAGGGAGAAGCCGGACATAGTCGCTCTCGGCTACGATCAGTGGCCAGACGAGGAGTGGCTCAAGAGCGAACTCGAGAGGAGGGGTGTACGTGCCAGAATCGTTAGGCTGCCTAAGTTTGGCTCGCCGCACGACTCGTCCTCGGAGATAGTGAAGCAGATTGTGAAAATCTTCTGTGAGGAGCGTCGCTTGGAGGGGGATAAGGCTATTAGTGAGGATTGACTAACGTGCCTTGGCGGCCGGGGCAGGTGGGCAGACCTCTGCGGCTGAAATGGCGTTCATCTAACCCGGCCGCCTTCTCGTCTCCTTCAAGGGTGTGACCTGCTTGTCTGAATGTGCTGTTTAAACATGAATAAGGCAAGGTTATATGGCCCCCGCAGCCTAATGCTGCCTCAACCGACGGGAGGTGCAGGGGCGCTGGGTAAATGGATCGTAGCTAGCGCGTGGCCCTACGTCTACTCGCTTCCCCACCTGGGGAACTTGATTGGAGCCCCCCTCTCAGCCGACGTATTCGCTAGATTCCTGAGGAGAGTGGGGGAGGAGGTCGTCTTCGTCTCTGGAAGCGACGAGCACGGCACTCCTATAGAGGCCGAGGCCAAGAAGAGGGGGATATCTCCTAGACAGCTTACCGATGAGATGCACGCCCTTGTATCCTCGCTCTTCGAGGGGTTCAGGATAAGCTACGACAACTACACTAGGACTGAGAGCCCCACACACGTCCGCTTTGTTCAGGAGTTCTACAAGAGGCTCTACGAGAACGGTCACATATACGTCGACGAGATTGAGCAGCTCTACTGCGAGAAGGACGGGATGTTCCTGCCAGATCGATTCGTCATCGGGACATGCCCGCATTGCGGCAATCCAAAGGCTTACGGAGACCAGTGCGACGTGTGTGGAAGGCTCCTCAACCCGCTCGACTTGATAGATCCAAGGTGCGTATTCTGCGGATCAGCCCCAGTTGTCAGGAAAACGAAGCACTGGTTTTTCGACCTCCCCAAGTTCTCTGAGGCTCTGAAAGAGTACATTCACCAGAATGAGAATCTGCCCGACAACGCGAGGAACATGTCCCTAGCCATGTTGAAGGAGGGGCTAAAGCCCAGATCCATCACCAGGGACAACAGGTGGGGCATTCCGGCGCCCTTCCCAGGGGCAGAGGGGAAGACCATCTACGTCTGGATGGAGGCTGTGCTGGGGTACGTCTCTGCAGTCAAGGAGTGGGCCGAGGCTCAGGGGAGACCAGAACTTTTCAACGCCTACTGGAAGGATCCTAGCACCAAGAGCGTTTACTACATAGGAAAAGACAACATACCCTTCCACACGCTGATCTTCCCAGCCCTCCTGATGGCAAGCGAGGAGGGGTACATCCTCCCGTTCAATGTCAGCTCCACCGAGTTCTTGATGTACGAGGAGCAGAGGTTCTCCAAGTCGAAGGGGGTTGGAATCTGGATGGACGAGGCCCTAAAGCTACTCGAAGCAGATTACTGGAGGTACTACCTGATAGCGACGAGGCCAGAGACCAAGGACTCGAACTTCTCATGGGACGACTTTGAGGCCAAGATCAACAACGAGTTGAACGACGTGCTTGGGAACTTCGTGCACAGAACCCTGACCTTCGTCGCCAGCAGGTTCGAGGGCGAGGTTCCCAGGCTGGACGAGGGAGACAAAGAGGTCATCGAGGTTTTAGAGAAGGCTAAGAGGGTCTCTAAAGAGGCGGAGGAGAGTCTCTGGCGCTTCAGAATGAGGGAAGCCCTTCACAAAGTCATGGATGTGGCTAGGATAGGGAATGCCTTCCTAAACGCAAGGGCGCCCTGGGCAGACTTCAGAGAGGGCAGAGCGGAAAGGGCTGGGTCCACCATCGCTGCCTCTGTAACTCTGGTCAAGGGGCTAGCATACTACCTCGAGCCGTTCCTCCCAGACACCTCTGAGAAGATCTGGAGAATGCTCCGCCTCGAGGGCGATCCCCACACGTCACTCTGGACTCACGCATTTGACCTTCTGCCCGAGGGACATAAGATCGGCGAGGTCAGGCCGCTCTTCAAGAAGGTAGACAAAGAGGAGTTGAAGAGGAGGTTGAGAGAAATTAGGGCTGGGCCTGCTCAATCTTGACCTCTATCTCCGCGGCAGCCTCGGAGACGGGATGTCCGGGAGCGCCTACTATGAGGCTGATGCGCTCAGTTAGGTTTCTAGACTCGGTGAGGTTGGAGGGAATCGTCATCGTCCACTCTATGACTGCCAAGCCGTCTGGCCCGGTCTTAGCCGGGTAGGGTGACAGGCTTGCCATCCCAATTTTCTCCCCAAGCGAGGTAGCCCAGACGAGCGCCCCCTTGATTGGCTCACCCAACTCGTTCCTGACCTCGACGAATATCTTCGCGCTCACGTTTACGGTCTCGTTGACTTGAGACTTGACAGCTATCTCTTCGGGATCAACGCGAACGGTCACGTTGAGTTCTCCGCCGTGCACTACCGAGAAGGGAGCATCCACGTGGACTTCCCCTCCTCCGAAATTTGCTATGACTCTGGCGACATGTAGACCAATTGAGTACAGTCCCTCCTCAGCAAAGATTGTGACGGTTACCTCACTCGCTCCCGGACTGAGCTGAAAGGTCTGCACTGGATTCAGGTCAGTGCCTTGGAGGATTTCCAGCCTCGCGCTCTCTGGGGGTCTGTCGAAACGTATGAGCACGGTGGCGTTTCCGTTCAGCGGCACGGTCTTGGGCTCGACTTGAATGTCGATTCCAGGCCCTCTGAAGATGATCGGAATGAGAAGTAGTGTGAACGCAAGAGCTAGATTGATCGCCAAGGCGATCAAGAAGGTTCTGTTCCGCAGTAGTTCTCGCGGGCTCACGAGGAGGACCCACTCACCTCCTAAAATTAAGGTTGTCATGCGACTGCTATTTTTTACCGACCCAACACAGGGAGCTTGAGTTCAGTTGAGGGGGCTCGGAGAGAAGTACGTTGGCGAGCTTGAGTTGATAGAGAGCCCGAGGTACATACTCTTTGGGCCGGGAGCCCTGGAGAAGACCAGCGAGACGATCAGATCTCTTGAAATCAAGGGCAAGGCTTTCATAGTGACGGGAGGAGAGAACACCTCTCCAATAGCCTGGAGGTTGGGGCACTCCATAGAAACGGATGGCTACGAATTCGAGGTGTTTGAGGTCGCCTCAAGCCATCCCGACGTACGAGACATTGAGAGGGCCTATGAAAAGCTCAGAGAATTCGACGCTGGCTTCGTGATAGGAGTGGGAGGCGGCAGGGTGCTAGATGTAGCCAAGCTGACCGCGCACTGGGCTGGCCTCAGATACATCAGCGTACCCACAAGCGCCAGCCATGACGGAATAGCTTCGCCAGCCATAAGCTTCCTGCTCTCCAAGAGCGTCGAGGAGGTCAAGGGGAAGGAGTGGGCCAAGCCTAAATCTCCTTCGGCCGTGATTGCGGATACTAGAATAATCAGGGAGGCTCCAGCCATAACTAGGAAGTCGGGGTTTGGAGACCTCATGGCTAAGATCACGGCTGTAAGAGACTGGGAGCTGGCACACAAGCTCAAGGACGAGCCTTTCAGCGAATACGCGGCCTCGATGTCCTTGCTGAGTGCGAGGCTTGCTATGGAGCACGCAGAGGACATCAGGCCAGGCACTGAAGAGTCCACTAGGCTCTTAGTCAAGGCGCTTATCGGCAGCGGCGTGGCCATTAGCATCGCCGGAAGCAGCAGGCCAGCTAGCGGTAGCGAGCACCTGTTCAGCCACGCTCTAGATCTCTTGGCCATTAGGGAAGGGTACAGGAATGCCCCCCACGGAATTCAATGCGGCCTTGGCGCCATAATGATGGCCTACCTACATAACCTCGACTGGATGGAA
>JAVCBV010000141.1:0-3991 GCA_037917695.1 Thermoproteota archaeon
GCCCATACACCTCACCCCCTGAGCTGAGCGGTCGGCCACCAGTCGGTAAAAACAGTGATTCGCAGATTTGTACTGAGGTTATAACGTACTTGAAATTGAATCTAATCAACAAGTTTCATAACCAAAACTGAGATTGCTGGCGTAGGCTGCGGGAAAAAAGAGGGAGGGGTCCTCAGGCGATCAGAGTTCCCCCTCCCGCGACCAGGCAGCACGTCGCGCATATGGCGGCGGACGTGGAGACCCTGATGTCCTCCGTGCTCAGTCCGGCGTACTCCCCGAGCTGGGCCATTCCAATCACCTGGGCTGAGATGCGTTCGCCTCGCAATGATAACACCATTTTTCGCACGTTCGTACTGACGTCCTCCCGCATGCGCGCGGGACCACGGGCGTCGAGCCAGAGCCCGAGCTTGGGCATGTGCAGTCCTGCCCCGAGCTGTGAGGGAAGCATAACTGGATCCATCAACTCCAACGGTAGATTCTCCTACCTCCTCTCCGTCGCCACGCGCGCGGAGTCGGTACCCCCTCCGTTAACAGTCCTTGGCTGCGAGAGGCCGCTAGGCTCGGGCAGGCGGCTCCCGATAAACGCGAACCCGCGGCTCGGGACGTCATCCGCGGGACCGCCCATATGAGGGGGGAGATCGTCAGGATCCTCTGCAGGGCTGTCCTTGGACGTTAGGACGCGGAGCGCCGGAGGTCCCCCCGAGGGAGCTGAGCCACGGCCGTCATGCCCAAGGGAGGTGCTCGTCTATGAGTGACCACATTTCCCGAACCCCCTGTAGGGATAGGCTAATATTGAGGCCTAGACGCTCACCCCCGGATGGCTGGGCTCGCGTCCGCCCTCCTGGTCGACATGGGCTTCCCTGCGGCCTTGGGTTTCATCATCGGGTACGCCGCGAAGAAGGTGGTGAAGCTGGCCCTGACTCTCTTGGGGTCCTTCCTGATCGGTCTCTTCTACCTCCAGCAGAAGGGGGTGGTGTCGATCAACCTAGAGAGGCTGGAGTCCCTGCTGGCGAACCTGACGACTCAGGGCTACGTGAGGGTGGGGGCGCTGGTCGAATTCCTAAAGTCAAGCGTTCTGCCCTCTGGGTCTTTCCTGATCGGGTTAGCCCTGGGACTCAAGAAGGGGTGAGAGGGAGCGTCGCAATCCCGCCGAGCCCCACGTGGACTCTGGATCAAAGCGTCCTCGCCTTAGCTAGTTGACCAAATCTCCAGCGAGGACTGTAGGGCTGAGGCGGGGGAGGTGACTGCGCAGCCCCCATCCTTCGGGCAGTACGTCTCCCTCAGAGACTCAAGGGTCGAGACCGCCGGGGCTCCTCCTGGCGGTCATCTCGTGAGCCGACGCTGGGACGGATGATGTCCCACAAACCAGCGTGCGAGCGGTGGAGTCCTATCCACCCGGCAGCCCAGCGTCACTCCGGATCAGGGAGCCCTATGGAGGTCTCGGTCCTCCTCATCCCCCTCCTCCTCAGCCGGCCGTGCGCCCTCCTCAGCGCCTCCAGCCCGGGCCCCTCGAAGAGAACCAGTCCCTCCTCAGGGCGTCAACGATCGTGGGGAGCCCCTCTCCAGCATGGAGAGCGCCTCCCCCAGCGTGTAGGGGTGGGGCTCTATTGGGCCGAGCCCCTCGAGCAGCTCCATCACCTCGCCGATCCTCTCCAAGTAGGGGAACTCAAAGTAGGCCACGATGAGCAGGTCGTAGTCGCTCCAGGGACCCCAGTCCCCCCTGGCCCTCGAGCCGAACAGGATGACTGCATGCAGCCTGTACCTAGACCTGAGCCTGTCAACCGCCTCCCTCAACGACACGCTCCGCCACCTCCACCAGCCGCGTGGCTGCGGGGCAGCGCCGCGGCTGCTGGGGGGCGGAGGGGTGCTTCATTCCCCCTCAGGCTTTGGGAAGAGGGCTGACCTCCTCACCTGTCAGGCGACCCGTCGATGGTCCCCCTAAGGTCCCCGCGTGAGGTGGCCTCGAGGGAGCGGGCGAGATCCCTGGGGTCGACCCTTCTCAAACCGGGTACGGAGTCGTACGCCGAGTCGGTCGATAGGACGGTCCTGTCTGGATCCATGAGCAGGGCCGTTGCCGCGTAGTAGGCGTCGAAGATGGAACTCAGCCCATACTCTATCATCAGAGTGAGCGCCGTCAGGGAGACCTCTGCCGTGGAGGGGAGCCACCTTATCCCCTCGATCCTCAGGAGAGACGCGATCTTGGAGAGCAACGTCTCTAGATCGACCCCCAGCTTCACTCCGATATAATATAGCTCGTGGAGCGACTCGCTGCTCGCGCACAGACTCAGCTCGCCGGACTCGGCCGCGCTGAGTATCACCTCCGACGGACGCTTGAGCCAGTCGCTCTCTTTGATGTGCGCGACCAGAATGTCAGTCTCTATGAGCACGCTCCTTCCTCCTGGAGAGCTTCTCTCCCAGCTCCTCTAAGGCCCTGACCTCGGCAAGCCTTCTTAGCTCCTCCCTGCCCAGCCTCGTCTTCAGCCAGGACGAGCTGGCCTCCCTCGGTCTCGGAGGTATGGGAATGAGGACGATCCTCCTACCGGCAGGTATTACTAGGATGCTCTCTCCGGGCTTCACGAACCCCTTGGGGAGCTTCACCCTCTCCCTGTCGTCCACTTTGACCACGTACGCCATCTCTTCCCCATTATGCCAAGCTGTCCCCAGAATATTAATTTGTCCCCGATAGGTGAGAATAACCTATAGCAACGTCGTGGGGGGATAGAACTTACCCGGTGTTGATGGCTCTGCCCCACGCCCAATCGGGTTAACTTTTAATTTAACTATATGGTAAACCATCTCGTGTCTGAGGTAGTGGCCTTCAAAGTCAGGAGAGAGATTAAGAGGAGAATGGAAGAGCTCAAAGGGGAAGTAAACTGGCCAGAAGAGCTCAGAAGGTTCGTGGAGGAGAAGATAAGGGAGGTGGAGGCCCGAAAGACCAAGGAGAGGCTCAGGAAGAGGCTCAGGAGGGCGAGCTGGTCAGTCCCCAGGGGGACCGCCGCCAGGCTCGTGAGGGGGGACCGTGACGGTCATTGACGCCTCTGCCCTGGCCGCCATAGTCCTCAGGGAGGAGGGGTGGGAGACCCTCCTCGACTCCTCGGACGTCTTCGTCTCCGTGGAGCTTGCCCTCAAGGAGGCGGCCAATGCAATCTGGGCCGCCTCACTCTCCGGCAGCGTGTCGCCTAGCCAAGCGGAGGAGGCCTTCTCGGTGCTCAGGGAGATGTTCACCGGCGGGGTCGTCGAGACGAGGCCGCAGTCAGAACTCATCGACGGCGCGTTCAGGCTCGCCCTGAGGCGCGGGATCACGGTGTACGACTCCCTCTACGTGGTTCTGGCGGCCTCGGAGGGGCTGCCTCTCCTCACGCTCGACGGCCGCCAGGCTGAGGCGGCCAGGGCGGAGGGGGTTGAGGTCCTGCCCTGAGGGTCTCGCGCGTCTGTTCACGGACCTCCTCCCCAAGAAGAGGTTCATCAGGTGATCTACAAAGCTCCGGCCGGAAATTCGGAGAAAGAAGAGGCCGGTCTGAGTTCTCAGTGCACTTTATTAACCAAAGAGGCGACCTCGCACGCTGAGAACACTGATCAGCGTTTTAATCACGCTATTTGCGTCCCTGACGTTGCTGAGGTGTGGGAGCGGCTCTCCAGTCAGTCGCTCGTGGAGCCCCTCCAAGATCGGCTCTACCCCACTCAGCACGACTTCAAGCCACCTTGGAAAGTCCCTGTTAATCGCGCTTGAGAGTCGAGCCAGCATCTCTAAGTACTTGCTCTCCTCTTACAGGCCGGAGAACCACTCCCTGACGGCTTTCGAAAACAGCACTCGATCTCCAGTCCTGTAGAAGCCCCTAGCTGAGGCGAAGAACAGCCTACGGGAGGGCGATGCCCCCTCACGGGGCGGGTTCTCAGCCCAGTAGAGGTATGTCCTAGCTAGGGCCCAGATCTCCTCGCTGGGGGCTTCGTGAAGCTTGGGCCAGCCCCTCACAACGTCCCCTATCTGAAT
>JAVCBV010000086.1:0-3945 GCA_037917695.1 Thermoproteota archaeon
AGAACCAAGGCGACTGACGTGATAGCGAAGTACATCAAACCTGAGAGCCACGCCACGGTGATGGCAAAGACTGGAGCCAGAGGCTCCATAGCCAACCTGGCCCAGGTGATGGGTCTAGTTGGTCAGCAGACCGTGAAGAGCAGGGTTGGCTTCGTCCTCACCAGCGGGAGACCGCGAAAGGGATTCAGGGAGAGGGCTCTGTCCTACTTCAAGAGGGGAGACCTCAGGCTGGAGGCGAGGGGGTTCGTAAAGAGCGGCTACATGGATGGCCTCAACCCGGCTGAGTTTGTATTTCACGCGATGACCAGCCGAGAATCGCTGGTAGACAAGGGGAGGCGGACCGAGGACAGCGGGTACTTCTACAGGAGGGTGGCGAACTCCCTAAAGGACATTTACGTCGAGTACGACGGCACCGTCAGGGACAGCCAGGGCAGAATAATTCAGTTCGCCTTCGGAGGAGACGGAATGGATCCCGTCAAGCTCTTCAAAGGAGAACCCGTCAACCTGAAGAAGATAGTCAAGGAACTCGTATCTCCGAAGAAAACTGGAGGTCTCTCAAAGAAGAAGATCAAGGAACTCGTTAAGGCGGCCGAACTGCCTGAGTACTTAGCTGACCTGCTGTACGAGGCTAAGGCCACGCAGAAGGAGGTAGAGGCTGTCATCAAAGAGGTCAAGAAGAGGCTCGAGGCTGCCAAAGTGGAGGTCTTGACGCCCATAGGAATAATTAGCGCGCAGAGTATAGCTGAGCCCACGACTCAGATGGTTCTGCGAACCTTCCACGCCCCAGGAGTTCTAGCCATGGACGTAACGCACGGAGTTGAGAGATTTAAGGAGCTGGTGTTCTACGTGAGCACCAGCACGCCCACCATGACTATTTACTTGAAGCCTGAGTATGCCAAGGACAAGAGAAAGGCAGAGTCAGCCGCCAAGAAGCTCAGAGAGGTCAAGGTTAAGGACCTACTCAAGGAGTACGGGATAGACAACCTGGCCTTCAGCTTGGAGCTCACCCTCGACGAGGAAAGAATGGCGGACTCTGATGTAGACTTAGAAGAGCTTGTCAACTTCCTAAAGAAGGCTGTGAAGGGCATAAAGGGAACTATTGAGGTGAAAGGCGATAACAGGCTGTCGATCTCCATGATAGAGGCTGCTAAGAGGGAGCGGCCCTACCTAACTCTTAGGCAGTGGACTCAGAGAGTCCTCGAGAAGAGGATAAGGGGAATTGAGGGAATAGACAGAGTTTGGGTGGAAGCGACCGACGAGGGCGAGTTCGTGATAAAGACCAGAGGCTCCAACCTGAAGGAGGTCGTTAAGCTGGACTTCGTAGACCCCACCAGAACCATCACCAACGACTGCAAGGAGATATTCGAGGTTCTGGGCGTAGAGGCGGCCAGAGCGTGCATTCTCAACGAACTTACTCGGATACTCAACGAGCAAGGACTTGAAGTTGACCAGAGGTACGTCTCCTTAGTCGCAGACGCCATGACTCACACAGGTAAGCCCACCCCTCTGAGCCTGCAGGCCTCGGGAGTTCCTTCGGGCTTCTTCTCCGAGATGAAGACTCCGCTCAGCAAGATGGCTTACGAGTGGGTTTATCACGTCGTTCTCAATACGGCCCGCAAGGGGGAGGATAACCCTATCATGGGTCCTCTGGACGCCCTAATAATGGGGCAGACCCCACCAGTAGGCACGGGTCGTGTGGAGGTAAGGTGGGACTGGAGCAAGACCGAGCACTTGCTGAGGGAGGAGGTGACGTAGAGTGGCGGACCTGGATAGGGAGATATGGCTGGCATACTCTACTGGAAAGGTTATAGTAGGCGCCCGTAAGGTTATCAGACAGCTCAAGACTGGGAATGAAAAGCCTAAGGTAATCATTCTTGCCAACAATGCCCCTGAAACGCTGAAGAAGGAGATAGAGTACCTAGCACACCTTACAGGAGTGCCTGTGATCATTCACAATGGAGGCAGTCTAGGTCTTGGAAGAGCAATGAGGAAGCCCTTCTTCGTCGCCGCTGCTGCGGTTATGGAGGAGGGCGAGTCCTCCATCACCGAGGTGGTAACCACGTGAGCCACAAGGGGTCCGGCTCCAGCAAAGTAGTGCTGACGGAGCAGCAGGTTAGGTACCTTCAGCTGTTCCAGACTATGCTGGGAGTACCGGCCATAGACGTCGTGGAGGACCCTGAGGAGAATCGGTTGATATTCGTAGTCTCCTCAGGGAACCTCGGCGTAGCAGTCGGGAGGGACGGCGCTAAGCTAAAGGCTATGAGAAGACTTCTATGGCGGGACTTGAAGAAGGAGATAGAGGTTGTCGAGTACAGTGAAGACCCCGGGGAGTTCATCAGGAACCTGCTCAGCCCTGCGAGGGTATCGTCCATCAAGATCATAGAGCGAGGCCAGAGTAAGATCGCAATCGTGAAGGTGCCGGAAGAGGACAAGAGCGTTGCAATAGGGGCGGGAGGTAGAAGAATAAGGCGGGCTCGCCTTTTGGCCAAGCGGTGGATGGGAATAGATAACGTTAAAATAGCCTGAGAGAGAAGAGCGGGCTGAGGAGTGAATAGATAGGCTTGGGTAGGGGAAGAGCATGGGTAAGAAGTCTCCAGTGGGGCTTTACGCTGCTAGGATACTCAGAGAGAAGTATAAAGAAAAGAGGTGGCACGACTGGAAGTACAGGAGGAGGATTCTCAGACTTAAGGAGCGTTACGACCCGCTAGAAGGCGCTCCGATGGCCAGAGGGATTGTGATAGAGAAGGTCGGGCTAGAAGCTAGGCAGCCTCACTCTGGGCTTCGGAAGGCCGTGAGGGTACAGCTCGCCAAGAACGGCGTAATAGTCACGGCCTTCGCTCCGGGCGACGGGGCTCTCAACGTAATTGACGAGCACGACGAGGTGGTGATCGAGGGAATCGGCGGATCCAAAGGGAGGAGCTACGGAGACATACCCGGAGTTAGGTTCAAGGTAATCAAGGTCAACAACGTCTCCCTGCAGGCCATACTGACAGGCAAGAAGGAGAAGCCGACGAGGTGAACCGTAATGAGTGAGGAGCCGACCCAGGAGCGAGGCAAGAACGTCGAGATCAAGCTATTCGGAAAGTGGAGTTTGGAGGGAATAGAGATAGAGAATCCCGCTCTCCGTGGTGTAATATCTCTCAAGCCAGTTTACCTGCCTCATTCCGGCGGTCGACATGAGCACAAGCCCTTTGGAAAGCTCAACGTGATGATCGTGGAGCGTCTAGTCAATAGACTGATGATGCAGGCCAAGAACGCTGGAGTCAAGAAGGACCACGTTAACAGCAAGAATCCAGGCAAGAAGCTCAAGGCTCTTAGGACGGTGAAGTACGCCTTTGAGATAATAGAGCTGAGGACCGGGGAGAATCCCGTTAAGGTCCTGTTGAAGGCCATCGAGAACGCGGCCATTCGTGAAGAGGTTACCAGAATTATGTACGGCGGTGTGACTTACTTCCACGCCGTTGACACGTCTCCTACGAGGATGGTTGACTTGGCAATTAGGCACATTGCTCAGGGAGCTGCCATCAGGGCATTTAGGAGCCCGATGTCCCTCGCTGAAGCTCTTGCTGAGGAGATAATAGCTGCGGCGGAGTACGACAGGAGCAGGAGTCATGCGATCAGGAGGAAAGAGGAGATCGAGAGAATAGCCCTAAGCTCTAGGTAGACACAAACAGGAACCTATTTATTCCTCACATGGTATCCAATAAGAGTTCTTCAGGAAGAGCAGCGGTGATAGGTCATGCAGAGAGGACAGCAGTCGCCCCTGTCATACCTAAAGGCAGCCTCTGGCGGGGAAATTGTAGTTAGGCTAAAGAACGGCATTGAGATCGCTGGCAGGCTGAGGAGCTTTGACGACATGATGAACCTCGTCCTAGAATCTGCGAAGGAGAGGGACCCCCAAAGCAAAGAGGTAAAGCGACACGTCGGCACTCTGTTCATTAGGGG
>JAVCBV010000118.1:0-3942 GCA_037917695.1 Thermoproteota archaeon
TTTGCAATGGAGCAGGGGACCAAGGAAGCAGTAGAGCGAAGGCTGCTCCTCCCCTGCTCCTTAGTCATCCTCCTAAGTAGGCTGCCTTCACCTGCGGGTTATCAGCCAGTTCTTCACATGTTCCAGAGAGCACCAACTCGCCTGTCTCCAACACATATCCCCTTTGGGCGAATTTGAGTGCCATAGCAGCGTTTTGTTCTACCAAAAGGATCGTGGTTCCCTCTTTATTGATTTCCTTCAGAACCTCGAATAGGTCCCTCATCAAAAGTGGAGCCAATCCCATTGAGGGTTCGTCCAACAGCAACAGCCTCTTCCCACTCATCAGGGCTCTACCTACAGCCAACATCTGCGCTTCTCCGCCACTCAAAGTCATAGCCTTCTGATCTTTCCTCTCCGCCAGGCGGGGGAAGAGGTCAAACACCATCTCTAGGTTTTCCTCTAGAGCCCCCCTGCACCTCTTCATGTAGGCGCCAGCCAGCAGGTTCTCCAGAACCGTCAGGTTGGGGAATATCCTCCTGCCCTCTGGGACTAGGGCCATTCCCCTCTCCGCCAGCTCCCACGCGGGGAGGCCGGTGACATCCCCGCCATCGAACGTGATCTTGCCCGAGAGGGGCTTCAGTATGCCAGCCACGGTCAGGAGCGTAGTGGTCTTCCCCGCACCATTCGGACCTATTATGCAGACGCTCTCTCCTTGGTCGACGTGGAAGGACACGTCCCACAGGACCTGAACCTTCCCGTACGCGACGTTGAGTCCTTCTACAGTGAGCACCCTCATATCGCCACCTCCGATCCAAGGTAGGCCTCTATCACCTTCGGGTCGTGGGCCACCTCTTCGGGAGTGCCCTCGGCGATCTTCTCGCCGTAGTGCAGGACTACTACCCTCTCTGAGAGCCCCATGACGAACCTCATGACGTGCTCGACCACCCAGAGGGTTATCCCCATCTCCTTGTTCACTCTCCTAAGCAGATCTATCAGCTCGTCGACCTCCCCAGGGTTGAGCCCCGCCGCCGCCTCGTCTAAGAGCAGGAGCTTCGGACCCGTCGCTAAAGCCCTGGCGAGGGCTGTCTGCTTAATCTGAACTATGTTGAGGTCTCTGCACAGCCTGTCTCTGAGCTTGTCTAACCCGATGAACTCCAGTATCTCGTTGACTCTCTTCTCGATCTCCGCCTCATCCGTCAGCCTGTTGTAGGCCCCGACTCTGACGGCGTCCTCCACGCTGAGGCCTAGGAATGGCTTGACTATCTGGAACGTCCTGCTTATCCCGAGCTTGGCTATCTCGTGAGGTGGCCTGCCGGTTATGTCCTTGCCCTCGAATATCACTCTGCCCGAGTCAGGCGCGTAGTATCCTGTCACCACGTTGAATAGAGTGGTCTTCCCCGCCCCGTTGGGTCCTATCATGCCAAGTATCTCGCCCTCGTAGACC
The DNA here is from genome assembly GCA_037917695.1 of Thermoproteota archaeon. Taxonomy (GTDB): domain Archaea; phylum Korarchaeota; class Korarchaeia; order Korarchaeales; family Korarchaeaceae; genus DRBY01. The sequence goes on from JAVCBV010000118.1 coordinate 1,424, forward strand.
TCAACGTTGACGTCGTCGAGAGCCACTACCCCTCCAAACCTCTTGGTAACGCCCTTCACCTCGAGTAGGAGATCTCCCCTCGCCAAATTACACCAGCCCCCCGGCCTTCCTGGTCAGAGCCCCCCTAATCTTGCCGTAAAGCTCGTCGTAGGTCTCCGCGAGACCCTCCGGCTTGAGCAGGACGACCACCATCAGGATGACCCCGTAGAAGATCAGGTGTACTCCTGGGATCCACCCGCCGAGCGTGGACCTGAGGATCTCCGAGATCGAGTAGATTATGAATGTGGTTATTGGGAGGCTAAATATGGCTCCAGCCCCTGCTCCACCCACTATCCCCAAGATGGCGACTTGGAGGCTCGCCCAAGTGTCGAAGTGGTGCGGGTGCAGGTAGCCCGTGATGAGCGCGAAGATCCCTCCTATGCAGCCGGTCACGAAGGCGTAGGTCAGCAGGGCCTTTAGCTTGTACTTCCTAACGTCGACGCCCAGGATCTCGGCGGCCTCCTCGTTCTCCTTGATCGCCAGTAAGTAGTACCCCATCTTGCTCCTCCTTATCTTCATGTTCAGCATGAGGGTCAACGCCAGCGTCAGCAGGAGGATGTAGTAGTACGGAGTGTACCCCCTGAACCTCAGGTAGTAGATGGACCCGTAGTACGGAGGCAGGTACCTCTCCTCCGGGCCGCCGACGGACTCCCACACCAGGAAGAGCTTCTGGAGAACCACCACGCTGCTTATGGTCGCTAGAGCGTACCAAGCTTCCCTAAGTCCGAACCTGAATGTGGGGTAGCCGATCAGCGCCGCAAATCCGACGGCCACCAGCCCTCCCAGTGGTATTCCAATCCAGGGCGTTATGCCGTACCTAGACATCAGCGTGCCCATAGTGTAGGCTCCGAGCCCGATGTAGGAGGCGGCCGCCAGGTCCAGCTGGCCAGCAAACCCGCCTATGATGTTCCACGCGCTCACGAGCGTTGAGTAGTACAGGATCCAGGTCAGCAGGAGGACGTAGTAGTTGTTAAATCTAACTAGAGCAGGTAAGATTCCAAGTATCGCTACAATCGCGACGATGGATCTCAGGTTCAGCCATCTCATAGGTTACCTCCTCCCGAACAGGCCTCTCGGGCGCACCCAGAGTATGAGTATGAACAAGGAGTACATGACAGCCAGGCTGGCTCTGGGATCCCAGAAGGTAATCTCAAGCGCCTCCACGACCCCCAGAATCAGGCCTGAGAATAGGACACCGCTCACCCCTCCAAGACCTGCCATGACGACTATTATCCAGCTGATCAGACCCCACGTCAGCCCAGCCTCTGGGTTGACCTGCTGGAACGTCATGATGAAGGCCGCCGCTATCCCTATGATCGCGCAACCTAGGCCGAAGGCCACCGCGAACATCTTCCTGACGTTGATGCCCAGCAGAGCAGCCGCGTGCATGTCGTCGCTCGTGGCCCTCAGGGCGAGCCCGACCCTCGTCTTGGTTAGGAACCAGTGAAGGGCGAGCATCGTCGCTATGCTGACCCCCGCCGCCGTGAGTCTGGAGATCGGCACGACCACGGGGCCAAGGCTGATGCCTCCCCTCAGAACCTCGTACTGCAGCCCCCTGGGCTGAGCCCTCCAGGCGGCCAAGGCGAGGTTGCGCAGGAGCACCATGAGGCCTATCGTCGCGGCTATCTGTGCAAGAGGGTAGGTTCCGACTATGCGGTCTATGACGAGCTTGTAGACCACTAGGCCAAACACGAAGAACAGGGGTGCGACCACAAGCGAGGTCGCTGATCCAGATATCGCCAGTAGCAGGCTGGCCCAGTACACTAGATACATCGCGATCATGACGAACTCGCCGTGTGCGAAGTTGATTATGTCCATCACTCCGAACTGGAGCGCCAGACCAAGGGCCACGAGTGCATAAACGCACCCCATCAGGATCCCATTGACTAAGTTCTGCAGGAGCAGCTCAAGCAAGACTGACACCTCCTACGAGAGAAAAAATTGGGGAGGAGGGTTTACGGCGTGTATCCAGGTATGGGGAATACGGGCTCGGCCTGAGCATACTCAAATGGGTACACGAGCACTGGCTCGCCGTTCTGGACCTGCAGGACAACCGCCATGGCATAGATGTTGTCGCCGTTCTCGCTGAACTTGATGTGGCCAGACGGGTAGGTCTCAGCCGCGGGTCCGCTAGTTATGTCTAGGGCCAGGAAGGCCTGCCTGAGGTTGTCGGGGTTGAGCGGATCCTCTGGGAACATCTGGCCCGCCAGCTCGAGAGCCTCCTTGATAGTCCAGAGGGAGTAGAAGACTATGCCTCCGGCCTCTGTTGGCAGCTTGCCGTATCTTTCCTGGAACTTCTGCACTACCTCCTTGTTGTACGGAGTGTTTAGGAACGGGTTGTAGCTGTAGGTCTGAGTGAAGCCCTCCACCGCCGGGCCTGCGGCGGCTATGGAGTCGGGGTCGCAGTACCCACAGCCGCCCGCTCCGGCGACTATCATGGGCTTGAAGCCCATCTCCTCCATGGTCTTGGCGATCAAAAC
>JAVCBV010000155.1:0-3891 GCA_037917695.1 Thermoproteota archaeon
CTTAATAGCCAGACTGCTCCTGGGCGTTAGGATCGAGCGCCTCCAGCCCTTCTACGCGCTCTGGATCGTGGACATTCTGGCGTCGCCCCTCCTGCTGTTCACGGCCTGCTCAATCACACTCCGGGGCCGACGCTTGTTCTCGGCCCTGCTGGGCCTAGGAGCGTTCTACTCCATGAACCTCATCCCCTACCGGCCCAAGGTCGCGCTCCACCCACTGCATCTTCCGTTCGCCCTCCTGTGGGCTGTAGGCGCGTTCCTCTCGGCCTCAGAAGGGGCGGATGAGGACAGAATGGTCGGCTCAGCCTTGATAGGCCTCGGCTGGTTGCTCCAGCTCGCGCTGCTCATGCCCGACTAGGCTTTTGAGAGCTTAGGCGGATCTTCGATAAGAGCTAACGCATACAACGCAATCAGCAATCCTGACCAATGCTCGCGCGACTGGGGTCTGCTGGTAGATTGACAAGGTAAAGGATGGAAACGGGAATTCAAGAAGTGGCCCCTTTCCACTTCTGAGGATAAGGAGTCTCTTGCCTCCAGCCAGGACTTATTCCAAGGCCCTCAATGGTCAGAAGTAGGGATAGAGGAGTTCAACAGGGAGCCCGAAGTGCAGAAGAGAGCTAGGAAAGAGAAGGGGGGAGAAAACTGGGCAGGTTAGGCAGTACTCCTATGTGATAGCGGCCTTGCTCCGAAGCTATCCACTACTTCTCTTCTTTCTTGAGATCAGGTTGGCATTTCCTTCTTCTCAGCGCCCATGCAAGAAGGCCACACCAGCGCCAGCAGCCATCAGCGGTCCGATGCCGACCCCAAATAACTCAGAGGCCGCCGCTCCGAGTAACCCAAGCTCTGCCTCGAGCGCGCCCTTGATCATCTCCACACCCAAAATCCACAGGACCCCTGAGCATACCGCCGCTATGCCCGCGAGAGTGAACCACTCCCTGCTCCCCGTACCAGCCGCGAGAGCGCCTCCTATGACGGCAACAGGGAACAAGAGGGCAGAGAGGAAGAGCATCACGGTCAGCCTCCTAGCTGCTTCTACAGCTTCTGACCTGCCAAGCCAAGCAAGGACTCGCCCACATCCCTACCCTCGGAGACGATGCCATCCGTCCGTCCGTGCCGTCCGTCCGTACCTCTTGTCGGACGGGTGCGAGGAGTGGATCATTAAAGTGGAGGCCGAGGGCTGCAGGGTGGAGCCTCAGAACGTCAGCCTGCTCGCCTGGCCCATGTCCACGGCTCGAGTTGCATTCAGGTTCAGGCAAGGCTGAACCTTAGGCGAGAGTAGAGTATAGGCGTGGGCATCCTTACTTACGCGCGTGCTCACCAGGCCCCTTCGCCTCTTAGGACTTATGAACGAAAGTGATCGAATTGCACTTTCGGTTTAATTCCGGTGTGCATCACACTAGTATCATCTACCTCTCATTCAGGAGATCTGTGATCTGTGAGGAGCCTGAGATATATTATCGAAAGCCAAGAATAGCACCTTAAGGGTAAATCTAACGTCGCTCTCTTAAGCCTTCTCTCCATGCTACATAAAGGGCCGGGGCCGCCAGAGCGCTCATGGCCGCGCCAAGCCACATGGTAGGACCCAGACCCGCCAGGCTCATCGTAACCCCACCTATCCCATTCCCCAGAGCCTCCGATACCGCTCCCACGGCGGCGGTGACCGAGCTTGCGCTGGCCCTCTCCTCCTCAGAGGCCAGGGATATTGCCAGAGCGTTCCTGGCCGAGTAGTAGAGGGCAAACAGCGGCAGCACAAGCAGAATGGCCAGCAAGAGGAAGTCCTGGATGAGGGCTCCGATTGAGAAGTATACTGCGTAGAGCAGGCACGACGCCGTGAACGCCTTCCTCGGGCCCACTCTATCCACGAGCCTGCCGTAGAGCGGGCTGACAATCGCGCCGGCGACACCAGCCCCGGCAATCAGGAGCCCCATGATGGCCTCCGACCTCCCGGATGCCTCGAACACCTTGAGCGAGAAGGCTACGTAGAACGTGGAGATGGCGGACCCGGCGAGGAGCAGGGAGGGCACCATGAGGCCGGTCCTACCGGGCCACTTCAGGCTCAGGGCCACCTTGAAGGCGCTCGCGAGGTCTGGCCTCCCGGCTGGAACGCCCTCGCGTACGCTGTAGATGATCGGCGCGCCCAGGCTCGCCACGGCGGCAGCCACGAGCAGCGTTGTCCTGAGGCCAAAGACCTCGGTGAGCATTCCTCCAGCCAGCGTGCCAGCCGTGTAGCCCACCTCAGCCACCGAGAAGAGGTCGCCGGCTGCCGCCCCTCCAGACCCTCTGTCCGCCAGGAACGCGATCGCCACGGGCTCGTCGGAGGTGAGGAAGTACCAAACCACCGTGACTGGGAGCCAGAGTTCTAGGGGAGCGAAGGCCAGAGATAGGATGAAGAGAGGGTTCAGCACGGCAGCTGTGAGCAGGAGGGGCTTCCTCGCGCCCATCTGGTCGCTCAGCGCTCCGTAGATCCTCGTCCCCAGGAAGTAGCTCAGGGCGGGGAGTCCTCTGATCAGAGCGTACCCGAAGAGGGAGCCCCTCTCGTATGTCTCGAGCGCCACGTAGATGAAGACCATGCTCCAGCCGGCGTCTTTGAGGGACGCTGCTGCGAGCACCTTCCACCTGTCGTCCACTGGGCCCCGCCCCTGACGCTCCGTCTTGGCTATCGGGCATAAAAAGAGGGGGACCTAACGAACGTACGTGAGACGGAAAAACCGCCTAAACATTCTCGGCGGTTGAAATTTCATCTCACTATATATAGTCCTGAAAAATTCTGAAGCAAAATTTATACCCCCTAAAGCCCTCTAGAGAATATGCGACAACAGAAGAGTATCTACAAAGTCTGCAGACTCGTCACTTTATCCCTTCTCATAGCTTCGATATCGCTGTTACTGGCGGCACCCTCATCGTTTCAGCCACTATCTATACCCGTGTCAGACGAGGACACTGATGTCGGACACTTCACATGGGCTTGGGCTTATGTGTCGGCTAGCTACAATCCAAACACGAACACTTACTCGAATTGGTTCCACGACTATGATTACGGTAGCGTAGTTAGCTGGGTGACGGCTCAAAGAGGAATCTATCAGACAAGGGGCTCCCCATACGGAGGATTCACGCTAATATGCACGAACGCAGTCTTACCTGATGGAAGCGTGAGGTATAATGATGCGTGCGCATACGCAGAAATAGGTTCTCCCTGACGCGCCGGGGGCTGGACGGGGGCTGGACATGGATCTTGAGAGCAAGAAGGGTCCCTCTATCCTTCTTCTTTTCCTCTTAACAGTGATCATGGGCGATTTCGCAGCCTCACAGGCGCTCACTCAAGGGTCCCTCCCGATACAGGGAACCAAGGTGGCTTTTGGGGGGACGGGGTCGTTCTGCCAGCTAGTGTTGGACGACGGAGGCGTTGTCAGCACGGCTTTCGGCGGATCTGTCCACGGAATTTACGGCTGGGAGTTGCACGGATATGAAGGTCGGTTAGCAAGGCTAAGGGTTTGGCTGAGCGTCAATGCAACTAGGCTGGAGTACAGAGGAAGGGAGTTCAGCGAGAGGGCCAGGAGCGGAGATCTTTCGTTTGTCAGGAGAATAGAGATGAACTCCCTCAAACACCTCTCGACGCGAGGAAATACGGTGGTGGTGGAGGGAAACTTCTCGATTTTCCATGAGGAGGAGGTGCTGCTGGACCCTGCAACCAATATGCTAGTCGATTCTGCGGGAGAGCCGTGGGGAAGGTTTCTCCTCTGGATAAATCCAGCCAGAGTTCCATTCAGTGGTTCAGCACGTGAGATCGCCATAGTGAAGTGGCTTGGAAATGAGACCTTGGAATGGAACGTGAGCAGGGATACTCTTCCCGAGCCTATCGACGTGCCCGGCCTCGTAGCGTCGCGAGTGATCCAA
>JAVCBV010000046.1:0-3857 GCA_037917695.1 Thermoproteota archaeon
TTATGCAATCCACGGCTTTGAGCTGATGAGGCTGTCTGGGACGCTTCTGGTTCCCTGGGCCGGGATGGGGATCTTAGCTGCAGAACTCAGGAAGAAGACCGATCTCAGAGTTGTCGTGGCCGCTCCAGCCGACCTAGCGAGGGTGGTGAGGCTCATCCTGAGGACTATGAGGATATACGAAGGAGCCTCCCTAGGCGTTGTAAACGCGAGCCCGGAGGAAGCCGGGTTGCAGGCGCTTAAGTCTGGCGGGGTTGGTGAGGGCGCAGACGCAGCGCTCCTCGTGAACGCGCTCCAGTGGGCAAGGGACCCGAAGGTCGTCATTCGCTCGACCATCGCGGGACTCAAGTCCAGAGCCCCGATGTTCATCCTACAGACCGTGAGATCGCCGAGAACGCATCCAGCCACCATAGTAGGTTGTCTCCTCGGCGCATCCGTCCCTCCAACAAGAGCTGAGCTTGAGGAGATGCTGAGCGAGGCTGGGCTGTCTTGGAGGTACGTGGGGAGCACCAAAGAGTGCGTCGCCATAGTGGCCAGCATGGGGGGGATGTAGCGCTGTATGGGACCCTTCTCCTAGGCGTGATGCCCAGGCTCATAGAGACGAGAGCGCTCAACTACGCGGGAGTAGGGCCGGAGGACCTCAGAGCGGCCCACGCCAAGCTCATATCGGCCATTGGATACGAGTGTTACAGAGCCCTCGCAGACGCAAACATGATGGATAGGCTCGTGGGGATGACTCGGCGGAAGATCAGGGAGGTTGCAGCCGTCCCTGAGTTGATGGAAGCCGTAGTCGACGCAATCGTAAGGGGAGGATACGCTCAAATCTCGGGTGGGAGGTTCACGCGACCCGCGGAGTTAGTTCCGCCTAGAGAGGTACCTCCTTGGGTTGACAGGATCTCCAGGGCCCTTAGGGCCATGTTCACATCCCTCCCCGACCTCCTCATTAGTGGGCGATCCGTCGAGCCCAAGAAGGAGGACCTTCGTCTGGCCCTCATGGCGATGTACGACAATCCAGCAGCCAGGTTCGAGTCGGCGATCGCTCTCCTCAGCATCGGCCTGACGGACGAGACGCTGCTCCGTAGGTGGGGGGACGTGGGACTCATCCCGGCTACACTCTTGGTCCCCTGGTCGGAACTTGGCCTGATCACCGTAGACGCGCTGAGGCTCACGGGTATGAGGGTCGTGGCTGCCGCTCCCCCAGGCAGCGGGAGACTGGTAAGGCTTGTCGTGACCACGCAGGGGTCCGTTGAAGAGAAGAGGCTAAGGGTGCTGGAGTCAGACCTCATGGAGTTCGGCCTCAAGCTCCGCAGGGAGAGCGTCATAGAAGGTCAGGCGGACGCTGCCCTGTTGGTCAACGTATTCCAGTGGCTGGAAGATCCAGTCACCTTCCTCGAGTCGCTGCGCTGGGCGCTCTCAGACGAAGCGCCACTCTTTATTCTCCAAGGGATATGGGAGGAAGATGCCCGAATAATGGGGCTTGTCTACCCCTTGATTGGAGCTAAGCTCCAGCCCACACTCAAGGAGCTGCAGTCGGCCTTGACTGAAGCGGGCCTGAAATTCAGAGAGCTCGCTCGGACAAGGGGGGTCGTGCTGTTGAGGGCAGCAAGGAGGGAGGTGTCCTGAGTGCTTGTCAAGAAGAAGGTCGTGCTAGCTGGGAACAGCGGCGTTGGCAAGACCACGCTGGCTAAGAGGCTGAGTGGATCCCTGGACACACCAACGCGCATGACCGTGGGCGTGGAATTCTTCACAGTGAGGGAGGGTGACGTAAAGCTCATCGTGTTCGATCTAGCTGGGCAAGACAGATTTCGGCCCGTTGTCAAGGGCATGGGCAGGGGGGCTAGCCTTGTCCTCTTGGTGTTCGACGTCAGCAGACCGAGCACTCTGCACGCGCTGAGGGAGTGGGTGAAGGTGGCGGGAGCCTCCGGCGCCAAGGTGCTGCTAGTCGGGAACAAGCTCGACCTCGGATCAAGAGTTACTGAGGACGAGCTTGGAAGGGTCGCCAGAGAGCTGGGGGCGGCGGAGGTGATTCTAGTCAGCGCCAGCACGGGTGAAGGGCTAGATAGGCTCAAGCAAGCCCTGCTTCGCTCGTGAGGATTCCTAGGCTTCATATCAAAAATGAAGGGGAGTGAGAGGGTCGTTAGCCCTTCAGCGCCCTCTCCCCGAGTTCAAACGCACGTTCGTTGACCTCTTCGGTCCCTCTGGGCACTCCCTCCTTGAGAGCCCCTAGCAGCGTTTCTCTGTCTATAGGGAGGACTCCAGCGGAGTAGAAGGCTCCGAGGACCACCGAGTTCATCACCTTAGCGGTTCCAGCTTGTATGGCCAGCTCGGTGGCGTTAAGCGTGTATACCTTCGCTCCCATCTCCTCCAGCCCCTTGATTATCGAATCTACGCTGGGGTACCTAGCCCACCCTACGTTCACATCCATCGGGTAGACGGGAGCAACGTTCATGACGACCACTCCGCCGGGCCTGAGGTAGGTCGCTGCTATCCTTAGTCCCTCGAGGGGCTCCAGAGCCATGACCGCGTCTGCCTGTCCTTCTGGTATCAGCGGAGCGTACTCGCCCGTCTTGAATATCCTGATGTGGCTCGAGACTGCGCCTCCTCTCATGGCCGCGCCGAACTTCTCGCCGACCCTGACCCTGTAGCCGGCCTTTATTGCCGCCGAGGCTATGATGTGCGATATCAGCACAGATCCTTGACCGCCTACACCAGCCACAAGCATCTGGAACAGGTCCTTAGGCTTGGAACCACATCCTGGCATCGTCAACACCCCCTCATCAAGACTCCTTGGGGACTATCGCGCCCGCGGGGCACACATCGGCACACATTCCGCAGTTCACGCAGAGCACTTGGTCGATGAACGCCTTCTTCTTGTCCACATCGAAAGCGTTTGCCGGACAGCCGAGCTGGACGCAGAGCTTGCAGCCCGTGCACTTATCCTCGATTACGACGTAGGTGCCCTCGGGCCTATACTGCTTCAGCCTTATGGCCTGGAGCGTGCACACCCTGTCCGATATCACGAGGGCCGGTCCCTCGGCTTCGGGACTTCCTATGTACTCGAGAGCCTCCTCTATGGCCTTCTGCATTTCCTTCAAGTTCCAAGGGTCTGCCCTCCGGATGAACTTGACCCCCATAGCCTTCGCGACCTGCTTAATGTCGAGCTGATTAGTCGGCTGTCCTCTGGCGTTGATTCCTGTAGTTGGACTCGGCTGGTGGCCGGTCATGGCCGTCCACCTGTTGTCCAGAACGAGGAATAGAACCTTGGACTTGTTCACAACCGCGTTGGCTAGGGCAGGCAGGTCGGCGTGGAAGAATGTTGAGTCGCCAGCGAGGCCGACGATACTGCCGTCTGCGTACCCGGCATGGAACTGTCCCATGGCCAAGCCGAAGCCTCCTCCCATGATGTAGTTGGTGTCAAGCATCTCGTAGGGAGCCTCAATCACGTACTTTCGAGATTCGGTGGAGAAGCTGGGTTCGACCTTCTTAGCCACTATTCCGTAACCTCCCTGCTCGTAGCACCCTATGTCTCCGTTGACTATGGGTACTTTCCCTCCCTTCCTAGCCAGCGCCAGCTTCAGAGCCCAGTACATCCCGAGGTGCGGGCAGCCGGCGCAGAGCATGGAGGACCTAGGGGCTATCAGAGGCTTCAGCGACTCACCAGCTGGCTTCAACTGCTCAAACTTCGCGCCGGTCAGCTTGGCTATGGCTGAGGTCACTCTGTTGTGGCTCAGCTCGTCGTATGGCTCGATCAGAGCGTTCTCGTACCGTCCGTAGATCTCCACGTCTGCGTGCATCCTCTGGGCTAGGTCTCTGAGCTGAAGCTCCACGACGGGCTCGTTCTCTTCCACCACGAGGATTTT
>JAVCBV010000009.1:0-3843 GCA_037917695.1 Thermoproteota archaeon
CCCTAATAGTGGCGGACCTCCACATAGGCTACGAGGAGGTCCTATTCGAGAGCGGAATCCACCTGCCTAAGAGCCAGTATGGAAAGATCAAATCGATGATAGCTTCAGCTATGGAGAGGTATAGCCCTGAGACGCTGATTCTGCTCGGAGATGTGAAGCATGAGTTTGGCTCCTCCACGAGGCAGGAGTGGGTAGAGGTTCTCGACCTCCTCAGAAGCCTCCGGGGTCTCGTGGAGATCCACGTGGTGAGGGGGAATCACGATAACTTCCTGATACCCATACTGAGGAGGGAAGACGTCCCTCTCCACGATCCCTCACTCAAGCTGGGCGAGCTCCTGCTGTTCCACGGGCACAAACATTTGCCTGAGGTGAAGGATGTGAAGCTGGTAATGATGGGGCACGAGCACCCCGCCATCGCCATCAGGGATGAGCTGGGGGTGAAGCGGAAGTTCAAGTGCGCCCTGCTGGGTAGGATCGGTCAGCTCGACCTGGTGGTTCTCCCCGCAGCCTCCCCCTTGGCTCCGGGAACAGACGTGCTGGCCACCCCGGCGAAGGATCTACTGAGCCCTCTGCTCTCGTCCACAAATCTAGAGGATTTTGAGATAATCGTAACGGACGAGGAGGCTGGCTCCATGCGACTCAGCACCATCGGGGCCCTGAGAAAGGTCCAGGGAATTCACCCCTCCGGGTGATTAGGCGGATCCCTAGGCTCAGATGAACATCATGACGGCCAGCGTTATCAGCGACATGAACCCGAGCTCCCTTAGCCCCGAGGTTACGTGTCCCGTACGAGCCGTACCAAGGCTTAGTGCGATCACCGTGGTCTGCGCAAACGCCTGAAAGAGTATGGCGCTTCGCACAGCCTCCGAAGCCACTTTGGAGATGGCCTCCACATTGAGGATTCTGAAGAGCAGCACGTAGGATCCGACCACTAGGAAGAAGGCCAAGAGCGCCGTCAGGTAGTTTGCCATCTTCTCGCCTTCTGTATCTATCCATAGTTCTCTGATTCGACCGGTGAAGTCTGATATGGTCGCGAAAGTCTCCTCTAGGTCTGCCCCAGCGTTGAGCGCGTTGATTATGAGGAGGCTGATAAGCCTCGAGACGCTGTACCTGACCTCCCTGGCGACGTTCTCTAGAATTACCATATATGGAAGCCTGAGCTTTGCCCAACCCTTCATCTTGGCCACGAGATCTCTCAGGGGCTTATAGGGAGCCTTAGCAGACAGCACGGCGTCTGAAAAGGGTCTCCCTCCCCTAAGTTCTGCGAATATGTCTTGGAGCAGCATTGGAAAGTCGAACGCCTGGCCTCTGAGCATCCACTCTTCCTTTCGAATGGTCACGAAGCCCGCCAACCCGCCCACGCTCATGGCAAGCATTGCTGCTCGAGTCTTCCCCAGCTCAACAGGGAGGGGGCTGAGCCCCTTCGCCTCAATGTACGTGATCAAGGCGAAGAGAACGATGAAAACAGATATGGTTCTGACCCAAGCGTGTGCAACGGTCTCCTTCCTAAAGTAGAACAGCCTCGTGCTGAACACTTTGAACAAGAACACGAACAGGGGAGAGGGGGCGACGGTCATCGCTATGGTAGCCAGGAGAGGGCCCGAGCTCACTCCCCCCTCTTGGGCTAGAGCCTGGAAGGAGTAGATCATTATCATGACGAACGGGAAGATGGTCGCCGTGAGCGTGTAGATTATCAGAGTCATCATCAGCCTTTCTGTTCTCTGCTTAAGCGACGTCAGCGTCCGGTTTATCGAATCCTCCAGCTCAACCTTCAGCATCTCGCTGACGGCCTCGCCCCTAGTCGCCAGATAGTCGTGAAGCCTGGCGTAGACCCTCGACCACGCCTGACTCGGAGAGAGCCGCATGTTTATCTCGAGGCCCGAGAGCGACCCAGCAGCCTTTATCCTACTCGCAACCCTCTTGAAGTACTCTCTCGCCTCTTTTCTGGGTGCTATGCTTGCTGCCACCTTGAAGCAGTCGCTTAGGGCTCGACCCACCCTCTGAAGTATCCAGAGCGATGCTAGATAGGCCCAGAAATCCTCCTCCACGCTGCCGGCTAAGCTCAGAACTCCTAGGTACGGGGTTGCAAGGTAGATGAGGGGGGGTATGATTGCGAGTGGAATGGCGTAGTAGGGCTTAGTGAGGAAGCCGAAGTAGGCTGCGGCTCCCGACAGCCCCGCGCTCACGACCGCTATTAGAAACAGTCTCTTCTTGAAGGTCTCTGGCCTCACCTCGTACATCCCGGCCTTCACAAGTAGTTCGTTTGAGATCAAGCGTGAATCACCTGGCTAACGCCAACTTAGCTCTGAACTTCGAGACTCTGGCAGACAGCTCGTCTACTCTCCTGAGATACTCATCTACGATCTTGTTTAGAGGCCTACCCTCCTTCTGAGCAAGCTCTCTGAACAGCACGCTGCTCCTGAGGGGATCGCCCACCAACTCGTCGTACTTCAGCGTGAATACGTCATTTAGCCTGAGTTCCTCATTCTCGTACAGTATTTCGGCAATCCTGACCACACGTCTCCTCTTCCCTTCTCTCCTGAGGAGGGCTGCAACCTTGAAGTCTGCCACCCTCTCCTCGGGCAGGTTAATTGGATCGCTGGTCAGCCTGGCTATGACGCCCTCCAGCGTGTCTGAGTGGAACGTGGTCAATGCCGTGTGCCCGAGGTGGATGAACTGAACCAGCAGCCTGGTCTCCTCACCCCTGCTCTCTCCCACGACCACATAATCCGGCCTCATCCTGAGGACGTCTCGCAGAAGGTCGGCTATGCTGAGACCCGCCGCCGCAACGCCGGGAGGCTGACCTATCAAGGAGGTCCAGTTGCCGTGCTCGGGCAGGTATATCTCAGGAGTATCCTCGACGGTCACAATGTGCCTATCTTTTGGGAGCAGTGAGAGCAAGGCGTTCAAGAACGTGGTCTTCCCGCTTCCAGTCTCGCCCACGATGAAGCCGGACATCCCGTGCTCCACCATAATCCACAGGTACGCTGCTGCCTCCACCGTTATGGTGCCGTATATGATGAGCTCCTCTATGCCAGGCCTCCTAACGAACTTCCTGACTGTCAGGGTGGTTCCTCCCTCGCTGGCCGCAGGTCCGAAGAGAGCGTGGACCCTGCTACCGTCGGGAAGCCTGCCCTCAAGCCTCGGCCTGGCTAGCGAAACCTGCCTCCCGACCTTCTCAGCGAGCTTAAGGACTACGAACCTGGCCTCCTCCTCCGAAAGCTCTACATTCGTCTCAAGCCAGCCCGTCCGCCCTGAGAGGAAGACATAGATCTTCCTGGAGCCCCTCGCTGGGAGGGTCAAGTCCTCGACCTCGGGGTCCCTCATTATTGGCTCGAGCTTGCCCAGGCCCTCTATATCCCGCTTGAGGTAGTACATCAGAGACTGCAGGGCCCTCTTCGTCCTCTCGTCGGAGGGCTTTCCCTTCTTTAGCTTGATATTCAGCGCCCTCACGGCCGCCTCCTTGTATAGATCCTCTAGCTTTCCCATCTCCTCAAGGGTTATCCTCGACAGCACGAACTCCTTGGCCTCCTCAAGAAGCTCTTTGGACGGCTCCGGGGGCTCGATGACCAAGTACCTGCCCTCTACGACCCCGCGCCAAGCCAGCCCCTCCTCTATCTCTAGGAGGTCTCCAAGCCCATCCAGGAGGGAGTAGTGCTCATCCCACGCGTCGACGAACTTCAGGGGGTCTTCCTTCTTCTTGTTGCCGCGACCGAACACCGGAATCCCTCAGCCTGATGGGGGGTCCCTTTACCCTTTACCTTTTTTCAATCCCTGCAGGGCGGTCACCCCCCTGCCGTGGGGAGCTGCGCGACGATGTTGGCCACCTTGATCAGACGCGAG
>JAVCBV010000087.1:0-3830 GCA_037917695.1 Thermoproteota archaeon
GCAGGACCGACGTGAAGGTCTATTGGGTGAGGAGGGGAGAGTAGTCAGCGGTTGCGGAGATGCTCCTGAGAGAAATCCGGGCCATCACGGGGAGGTGAGCTACTTTCTAGCGACTATCATTGCATGCTTTGGATCATATGGAGCCAGATCCACTCGCTCCAAGACCTTCAGACCGCCCTTGGACAGCTTCTCTTCAACCATCCTGTACACTTTCTTTGGAGGTAGAGTCACATCGATGCTGCTCGCCTTGACTGCTATCATGGCATAACCTCCCCTCCTGAGGAACATGTCAGCGTTGGCCAAGAGGATCTCGGCTTGATCGGGCTGAGCGACGTCGACGTACAGGAAATCGACCTGCTCCACTATACTCGAGTAATCTTCTGGTCTCCTGGCGGAGGCTAGAATCGGCACAACGTTCTTCCTAACCTCCGCGACCGGGAGCAGCTCCCTTAGGACTCTCTGCGCTATTTCTATCCCGTATATCACTCCATCTCTGCCTATTATATCGCTGAAGTGGGATGCGGTTGTTCCAGAGGCTATTCCTAGGTAGAGGATCCTGGTTCCTCGCTTTACTGGGAAGTTCTTCAGCCCGTTTAGTATGGCCGCCGCCGGCTTCGACCTTCTGGGCGGCCACACACGGTACTCTCTTCCGTTTACGACTGCTACAACCTCATCATAGCTCCTAAACCCTGGAACGAGGTTGAGAGTAGCTAGCTGGCGCTTCCTCCTGTCTTGAAGCCAGAACACGCCCTTGAAGGACGGGTGGGGACTCACCTTAGGAGGCCTGCTCATCTCTTACCGCCTCCCCGAAGTATGCTCTTAAGCCGCTGGTCTATCTCGGCTCTCAGCTTGTCTCCTATGAAGCGCCGCTCACCAAACGCGTCTACTCTTGCCGCGATCACAATCTTAGAAGCCAGTAACCGTGCTATCTTGCCTCTCAACTTCTTAGGCGCCGTTCTAACCTCCTTCGCTTGGAATAGGACGCCGTGCTTTGGAGGCTTTGTACCCCTGGTGAGGTGCAGGAATATGGCCTTCTGGGCGCCCAAGATCTGAATGGAGCTGGCTGGGAGGGATGCTAGCCGCTCGAGGCTCCCCGCAATCGCAATAAGCCTCGCGCCGACCAGCGGCGACACTACTGCGGAAAGGTTCGGAGCAGTCTCCTTCATTAGCCGCTCAATGTACTCCTCCACCTGCTCTCTCGTCTCGTATAGTCTCATCCACCTCTTCGCCACGGTTGATATTACGCTCAAGTCCTCCTCGCTTAGATCAGCTCCTATAGACTCAGAGGCAGCCTCGCTTATCTTCTCAGCAAGCTCCTTGCTCACCCCAATCCTCTTCAGGGCCTCAACAGTCATCTTATCTCGCGAAGCAAGCTCACCAGCTATCTTCGCGTAGAGATAGTGGTCCTCGACTATCATGTCGAGTTCAGGGAAGTAGATGGAATACCACTCTCTTATCGCTGGTATCAAGACGTTTAGCGACTTATTGAGGTGATCAACGTAGTCTATAGCTCTGATCATGAGGTTATCCCTCTCCGCGAGCTCGTCCTTGATCAGTTTCCTGCTCAGCACCAGGCCAACTTCGGTGAGGTAGGAGTTGTATTCGCTCCTGTCACCCTGGAAGCCCATCTTCCTTGCAAAGTCAAAGCTCTTCTCACGCACAACCTTAGCTACTGGGGAGTCTGGCTCAACCACGACGTTACCGCTCAACCCAAGGGCCGAGGCAACACCTCTAGATGGAACCACAATGGACTCAGCGGAACCCCCCATGCTCCCTATTGCCCTCTTGATGTCGTCGATCTGAGGGAACCCCTTCCCCTTCCTAAGGAGGTAGAAGGCCTCTCCCGCCTCCTCTGGGTCAGAGAATTGGGAGTAGTAGAGGAGGTTTCCCTCCCCATCAAGAAGGAGGATCCCAAGAGGGTGCGGCACGACGTGGACTATCAAGATAACCGCCCGGCCCTAGGCAGCAGCTCAGAATGGGTTCTGCCCGGGCTTCCTACCGAGGATGTACCTCTTCCTGTAGAGAGACTTTATTCTGACTCTTGGCGCAGGAGACCTCCTAGGTCTAGCCTCTACCTTGGGGGTCAGGGATCTAACCTTCCCCGCCTTGTTGAGCGCACCGTGAGTGCCTCTTGGCATATCACATCCCTCCCAAAACCAGTCCCTCGACATCCTATTTTAATGTGACGCGCTTTCTTCCTCGAGCAGACTTCTGCGGTACTCCCAGAGTATGCTCAGAATGTCTCCACGATCTTCCTTCTGAGATGCCTGCTCTTCCTCTGGTTTCTTCGCTCTCTGTACCATGTCCGCCACCTTGATGAGGAACTCCCTCCTCACGTGAGGTACTGCGCCTCTCCAGCGTGCTTCAACGGACTCTATGCCCGTCACGTACACTCCAGCCTCTCTCAGGTACTCAAACACCTCTCCGGGAGGCGGAGACTTGACGTATATCAGACCATACACTCCGGCCTCGACTAGGAGCTTGGCCGACCTCAGTCCGGCGCTAGCAGCGTCTCCCACGATAACTACATCTCCCTCTTGAATATACCCGCGTCCAATAGCGTCCTCAACCGAATCTCGCGCCAGACTGTCCAGGCTCTTAACGGGAACCCACTCTGGCCCCAGCTCGCCTCCAGCAATATCCTCTCTGAGCCGCCTTATCTCGTCTCTGAGGGACTCGACTATAGCGTTTCGCCGCACTAACTCCTCTTCTAAGTCTCTGATTCGCCTCCTTAGCTGAGCTACAGTTCTGTCTCTCTCTATCTCTACGTTCCTGATCTCCCTCATTTTGTCGAGTTCATTTCTAAGACCGGCTATCTGTCGCTCCATCTCTTCGACGAGCTTTCTGTAATGCTCTATCTCTTCCTCAAGCGCCCTTATCTTAGACTCCTTCTGTCTGATGATTCTCCGGAGCGCAACGATCTCTCTCTGCCTGGCCTTGAGTCCTTCTACGACCTCCACTTCCTCCTCGGGTTCTCTTACCTTGGCCCCCTCTATAGCCTCCACTATGGATGCCCCCCGAGCGAGGAGCTCATACATCTTAGCTCGATCGACCGTCTCATAGCTAGACCTCTCGTTCAGATGAGCCTCAGCTTTTTCGTAGAGGACTTTTAGACGCTGATAAACCTTGATCAAGGGGGCGAGAGCGTCTCTCTCGTGAGACGAGCTGACAGAGACCTGCTGCTCCTCCTCGAAATCCCTAACGAGCTTTGTCTTCTCCTCTATCTTCATGTGCTCGCCCAAGGTAACGAGCTTCGCTCCTAACGTCTGCGCTATCTTGATCACATTTCTAGGCGGAGGAGAGACGTCTGTAGTTATCAGGATAGGCCTTCCATACTTGGCTAATGTCTCGATAACCTCAGACCTCGAAGCCCTCCTGAGGGTCTCCAACCCAAGGAGCCGGCCAAAGAGGTCCATCACAGCAATCCCAACGGACATGCCTGGATCAATACCCACCATTATTGGCCGAGGTCTCCTGTTGAGTTCCGTCCTTGTGAACTCGATCCGCTTCTTCCAGGAGGGCTCTATCGAGATCTTGACCGGCCCCCATTCATGTTCTTTAACAATGGAGAGAATCGCTTCCTTTGGAGCGTAGACGATGAACTCAGCCCTCTTTAGTCCGCCCGGGCCCTTCTCCACGTACAAATCGTAGTCTATGCCAGCCCTGTTGAACTCTGCTGAGATTCTGTTTGCCTCGCTCTGAATGGCTGCCTCGATGAACCTCTTCCATCTTGGGTTGCCCGAGCCACCCTGTTTGACGCTCCTGTTCTTGGAAATGATAACCCTGTACTCAGGGTTGAAGGCAACTATCTCAGAACCAAAGCCCAGCGC
>JAVCBV010000044.1:0-3816 GCA_037917695.1 Thermoproteota archaeon
CAATAGGTCTTGCCGAGGGCAACTAGCTGCGCATGGTAATCGTTGTATAGCGCCACATCACAAGGCAAATTGCGCTCGAAGAGCTCCTTCATCTGGTCGTATGTGACGCTGTTGTCCACTATCCCCTTTCGGACGAGTATCCTTTTGGTGTATGCGTCGATGACGAACGACGGCTTCCCTGCAGCGTACAGGACGATGGAATCTGCTGTCTCGGGTCCGATGCCCCACACGCCCAGGAGTGTCTCCCGGGCCTGGTCCAGCCCCCAGGTGGAGGCTGCGTTGTGGGCGGCGGGGGAGCTTCTGTGGGGACGGTATCTGTGACCCCGCCGAGAGGAGAGGTCTCGACCACGAGCTTTGGCCTGCCCATGACGATGAACGACTCGGTGGAGTAGAACTCGACCCACCCGAGGGTTGGCCCGGGGATGAGGATTACCCCGTAGTTCCTGGTCCTGCCCTGCCTGACCGCCCTGACGTAATCTGTGATGTCCAGCTCCACCTTCTCCCCCTGCCTCGCCCCCTTCTCGACCACGACATCATCGAGTAGCATGGAGGAGTTGTAGTCCCCTCCTTCGGCGCTCCACCTGTTCCTTGAATCTCTGTAGTACCAGGTGACCTGGCCCTCGGCGAAGTAGGCCGTTAGCGGGAAGGCTTGAATCCACGTGTCGTGGTCCGGATCTGCCTCAGCTACGGTGAGCACGAGCTTCGCGGAGGTCACGAATCCGCTGATGCTGCTCAGGTTAGGCCTGATCAGGATCCTGAACTGAGATAGAGTCCAGATCGTCACGCCCCCGGATCCGTGCTCCTCAAGCCGCCTCCCGACGATGAGCCTGTCATCCGAGCCGTAGTTTAGGTCGAACCCCTTCTCTATGTGGGCGTCTACCCAGACTTCCTGCTCTATGGTATCGGGGGAGGCCTCAGCTGGGAGGAGGGACATCAGCAGGAAGAACAGCACGAGAGCTGCCAGAGACCTCCTCACGCAATCACCGTGTAGCTATGGCCTCGAGGGTATATTATGGCTCGGCACGAAGGGTATAGACGAAGGGTCGATCCTCCGCTGGTCCTGTGCGCACCTTTTTTGGCTGGCCTAATCATTCGCTGCTCCTGTGCCACCTAGGAGGAGAACCCTGTTTGCTGTGTTTGCAACCTCGCTCGTCGCCCTACTGATCATTACGGCGATCTCACCGTGGAGGGGTTCGGGCGCGCAGCCGATATCAATGGCCGTGGAGTTCAACGACCACTCGGCCGCGGCCTGGGTTGCCCTCGATACGGGCTTGTTTGAAGAGACGGGCCTCAACGTCACCTATCTCGAGACCTTCAGAACCGGGCTGGAGCTGGCCGCTGCCCTCACTAGGGGGGATGTTGAAGTAGCGTGGGCCTGCTTGGGACCCGCTCTGCTCGCGTACGCGAGGGGGGTCCCGATCAAGATAGTTGCCGGCGCCCACCTTCACGGCTATGCCATAGTCGCCAGGCCTGGCATATCTGAGTTATCGGAGCTCAATGGCGGCTTGGCGGCCTGCCCAGGCAAGGGCAGCCCCTGCTATCTTCTCCTCATGCTCGTCAAGGAGAGGTACGGCCTCAACGTGACCATCAAGAAGATGGCGCCGCATGTCGCCCTCAACGCGGTGATGACCGGCCAGATAGACGCGGCCGCGCTTCCAGAGCACTACGCCACGCTGGCGGTCACGCGAGGGGGCTGCAGGGTTCTCGCGCGGAGTCAGGACGTGTGGCCGAACATGCCCGGCAGCGTCCTGCTGGTCCGCGAGGAACTCCTGAAGGGCAGGCCCGAGGTGGTCAGGGGCCTGGTGGAGGCGACCGAGAGGGCCACTCGCTTCATCTCGGAGGATCCGGACCTGGCAGCCGAGATAGTCGCCAACAGGCTCGGCATTGGCTACAAGGAGGCCAAGGAGTCCATGGGGTATCTGGACTACACGACCGACCTGAACCTAACGGAGATACAGAGGTACATCGATCTTATGGTGAGATACGGCTGCCTGGAGGAGCCCATCCGCGCGGAGGATGTGGTTGACGCCTCATTCCTAGGGGGTGGTTGATGAGGCGCCTGAGCGTGGTGAGCTGGATCTCAATACTCGCTGCGCTGGGTGCGTGGGAGGCCGTAGCCAGGCTTAACATAGTTCCGACTCAGCTCTTTCCTCCATTTTCGAAAGTCCTAGCTGCATTGGCTCAGATGGCGTTGAGCGGAGAGCTCCCGAGGCACTACGCTCGGACGCTGGTCAGGGTTGTGTTGGGGTTCGGCTTGGGCTCCACGCTGGGCATAGGCGTGGGGCTCGCAACGGCCTACCACAGGCTGACCTACGGGGCTCTCTACCCGCTGGTGGCCCTGCTCTACGCCGTCCCAGCGGTAGCTTGGATACCGCTGTTCATGCTTTGGATCGGCCTGGGGGAGGGTCTCCCGGTAGCCGTGGTCTTCATGTGCTCCTTCCCACCAATGGTCTACTCGACGCTGACAGGCGCTCGAAGCGCCGGCGAGGATCTGATCAAAGTAGCCAAGACTCTCGGAGCGGACGATCTGCAGATAGTGGCGACAGTGCTGCTCCCTCAGGCGCTTCCTCACATACTCTCGGGCCTGAAGGTTGAGGCTGGAATGGCCTGGAGGTCCTGCTTTGTGACTGAGATGGTGGCTATGTCTTCTGGCCTAGGGCTCCTCGCGATGGAGGCCCAGAGCATACTTAGAGTGGATCAGATCCTAGCAGTGGTCATGGTGCTGGCTGCATCAAACTACCTGTTTCACTGGATCTTCGAGAGGCTCGAGGTCTCACTGCTGAGGAGGTGGGGGGTCAAAGACTAGTGCCAGCAATCGAGCTGAGGGAGGTCTCAAACTTCGCGCTCAGGGGCGTGAACCTTGAGGTGCGAGACGGAGAGCTAATGGTGATCTTAGGCCCCAACGGCGTTGGCAAGACCACGCTTCTCAACGTGATAGCAGGTCTGGTTGAGTACGAGGGCTCAGTTCTCTTCGACGGAGTCCCTATAGACGACGTTCCTCCTAGGGAGAGAGGGATAGGATACGTCCCTCAGAGTCTTGCCCTCTTCACGCACATGACCGTCTGGGATAACGTGGCCTACGGCCTCAAGATCAGAGGGCTGCCGGAGGACGAGGTGAGGCGCAGGGTCAAGGAGGTCCTGAACCTGCTGGGCATAGAGCACCTGAAGGATCGCTATCCCAAGAGGCTGAGCGGCGGAGAGCAGCAGAGAGTCGCGTTGGCTAGGGCGCTGGTGATGGAACCCAAGGTCTTCCTCTTAGACGAGCCGTTTAACAATCTCGATGCCCCGCTTAGGAGAGGGCTCAGGTCTGAGCTGAGGAGTCTCCAGAGCAGAATGGGGATAACAACGCTGTTCGTTACTCACGACGTGTCGGAGGCTGAGGTGTTGGGGGATAGAGTGGCCGTAATGATGGAAGGTAGAGTGATTCAAGCTGGGAGCTTCGAGCACGTTTTCTTCAATCCGGCGTCTAGTGAGGTGGCCGATCTTCTGGGGTCGCACAACGTGTTTGAGTGTGACGAGTTCCAAGTCGTGAGTGAGGGGCTGGCCGAGGCGCTCTGTGGTGGCTTGAGAATCCTAGTGCCATACGACGGAGGGGCCCTCAGGAAGGTTGCAATACCTCCAGACAAGTTGATCCTCAGCAGAGGAAGAAGCAGGAGGGCCTGGTTCAACACCTTCCCGGCCGTCGTAGAGAGGGTAGAGCGGTCTGGATCCTCGTGCAGAGTTGAGGTCAGAATCAAAGAGCATCTACTGCTTGCTATAGTTCCGAAGAGAGAGCTAGAAACCTTGAACATAAAAGAGGGGGAGGAGGTCTACGTG
>JAVCBV010000158.1:0-3637 GCA_037917695.1 Thermoproteota archaeon
GAGCATTCAGGTGTATGGCCACAGCGTCGGCGTCTATCATCGAAACGACCTCCTGAACGTTCCTTATACCAGCCTCCCCGCGTATGTGGGTGGCCCCAATGTTGGCGATAAGGGGAACATCTGGCGCGGCCTTTCTGGCCACGCGAAATGTTGAAATGAGTTCCGGATGTTCTAGCGCCGCTCTCTGGCTTCCTACGCCTATCGGAATGTTGTATTCTTGGGCCGCAAATGCGAGAGCCCTGTTTATCTCCTCCGCATCTGCATGCCCTCCCGTTATCCCCTCTATGAGCAACGGTGCTGATATTTTGTGACCCAAGAAGTCCACTTCTAAGTTTACCTCTTGAAGATCTTCTTCGGGAAGGGCTTCGTGTAGTAAGGAGATTTTAGAGAACCAGTTTAAAGGTAAGGCCTCCACGCTTCTATCTCTCGCTATCAGGAGGTGATCCAGCTTCCTAGAAGGCGTGCTCAACGCCTCACCACCGCCGCTCCGTAGCCCACAACGGCGCTATAATCGCCTGTAGTCTCGCCGCTATGGGAGTATTTGACCAGCTGAGCAGTTCTCGCACCCAAGGCTTTAGCTGCAACTAGCATAGCGGCTGTGGGGCCATACCCGCACATAGAGATCGACATTGCCGATATTACTTTGTAGAGGGATTCCTCGTCGAGCTTTAGTATGGCATCTAGGGCCGACTTATCTTTTCTCTCGGCTACCTCAGCTGGCTCGTAGTGCGTTAGGTCTGAAGATGCTATAACGACGCAGTCTCTGCCTAGTGCCTTACAGGCCTTGGCGATGGCCAATCCAAGCTCCCTGGAGGCGGACATGGTCTGATCCAGCATTACAACAGGAACTATCCTTATTTCGCCATAAATCGCCTGCAGGAACGGAAGCTGAACCTCTACAGAGTGCTCGGCCATGTGCCCCACCTGATCTGACTCAGCCAAAGGACAAACATCCAAGATAGCTCCAGCCAGCTCCTCATCTATGTGGACTAGGCCCAAGGGTGTTTCCCAAGATCCTGCCTCGAAGACTGAGATCGGCGCCCCGAGGCCCGTGTGATTCGGGCCTATCACAACGAAGCTCTGGGGGATTCCGTCCTCCGCTACCTCAGCATAGGCAGATGCTGCCACGTGGCCTGAATACATGTAGCCAGCGTGGGGACAAAGTAAACCGACGATGCTCCTAGGTCCCTCGCTTGCGGGGTGTGGGATGGACTGTATGCCAACCCTCTTGAATGCTTCCTCGATCGACCTCAGCAGGGCTGCTTTAGTGCCGGGATAGAACATCCCAGCAACAGCCGGCCTTCTGACCGTCATTCTCACAACCAAGGCGGAGACCGGCCGCCAGAAAAAATCGATTATGGTCCGGCATCGACTACTCAGACAATCCCCATGATTCTAGTTGCAAAGGCTTCGTATCCCTCAGGGAGTTCTCCATCCGGGGGCAGATCTCCCCTGGCTCGTAGAACTTCTCTGGCTAAGAGCCAGAATATGAAGGCTAGGGACCTCCTCCCCTTGTTGTTGGCGGGTATGGCTAGGTCGATGTTTTCTAGCGTGTTGTCGGCGTCCACTAGTGCTACTACGGGTATCCCCACCTTGGCGCTCTCATCGTGAATTTGCTTGTCGACTCTCGGGTCCGACAAGACGACGACGTCAGGTTCAGTGTATGACGGGGACTGAGGGTTGGTCAAGAGACCTGGCAATATCCTTCCAGTTATGGCCTTGGCTCCAACGTACTCCGCAAACTTCCTGACCGGCTTGAACCCGTAGATCCTAGCAGAAACGACTAAGATCTTCTCAGGGTCCATTTTGGCCAAGAACTTTGCAGCAACCCTGATCCTTTCGTCGGTCTTCCTGATGTCTATCATGCACAGGCCGTCAGGCCGAACCCTGTAGATGAACTTCCTCATGTCTTTCGTCCTGACCTTGGTACCGACGTGAATTCCTGCCGAGAGGTACTTCTGCCTTGGTACAAGTAAGTCTTTGTCCTCAACAGGGATTGTCATGAAGTCATCTCGTGGATCCGGCATCTTTCCCCATCTCCCCCGATCTCTTATTGGGTCGTATAAAGCTTGATCCACCCTCACGGCGGGGCCATCCTTATCTTGGCCATGGATGCAAACTTCACTAGCTCGTCACTCACATCAACGTGTGAGAGGAACATCCTCATGCAGCAGTATCTCTTTATCCCCATGTCGTCCAACACTTTACCGGGAGGCTCGCCCTGAGACACCCTTCTGATGTATTCCTCCCACTTATCACCAATCACTGCCCCGCACGTGAAGCACCTTATCGGGAACATCTCTCGCTCAGCTGGAGTGGCGGGTTATAAAGGTGAGGCAATCCACTCCTACCGCATCACCTAATTATTTTGGCCCCAAGGCATGGGAGAGAAAGGGGGATGAGCAGTGGCTTTCGAACTCTGGATAGAGAAGTATAGGCCGAGGAGCCTTGACGATATTGTCGATCAGAGAGAGGTCGTTGAGGCGCTCAAGGGGTTTGTGAAGAGAGGGTCTATTCCGCACCTGTTGTTCGCTGGTCCGGCGGGGACTGGGAAGACTACGACGGCCATCGCTCTCGCTCACGAGTTCTTCAAAGATGAGGAGTCTTTTCGGAGGAACTACCTCGAGCTGAACGCCTCAGACGAGAGGGGCATAGACACGATTAGAACGAAAGTGAAGGATTTCGCAAGGGTGATGCCATTTGGTGATGCGCCGTTCAAGATAATTCACTTGGACGAGGCAGATAGTATGACCGCCGACGCTCAGCACGCTCTTAGGAGGGTAATGGAGATGTACTCTGAGAACGTGAGGTTCATACTCGCCTGCAACTACTCGTCTAAGATCATCGAGCCAATCCAATCGAGAACAGCGGTCTTCCGCTTCAATCTCATTCCAGACGAGGCAATAAAGGAGAGACTGAGGTACATCGCCGATAATGAAGGCGTGAGCTACGAGGAGGAGGGATTGGACGCCATCGTCTACGTAGCAGAGGGGGACCTGAGGAGAGCCATAAACATCCTTCAGACGGCCTCTGCATTTGGAGAGGTCGTGAGCGCAAATCTGGTGTACAGGGTGGCGGGAATTGCCAGTCCTCAGGAGGTTAGAGACATGATCCAGCTAGCCATCAGGGGCGACTTCATCAAGGCAAGAGCTACGCTGAGGGATCTCATGATCAGCTACGGAATGTCAGCGGAGGATATAGTTAGGCAGCTTCACAGGGAGATCATGGCGTTGCCCGATCTGAGCGATGCTGTGAAGGCTGAACTAGCTTACTACATAGGCGAGACAGACTTCCGCATCACTGAAGGTTCACATGGAGACATACAGCTCTCCGCCCTGCTTGCAAAGCTAGCCGCGGTGGGTGGCAGATCTTGAGTATGAGAGGGGGAACCCTTCCCTGGACCGAGAAGTACAGACCTAAGAGGCTCAGCGATATCGTAGGGCAGAACAAGGCGATGGAGATAATCGCGAAGTGGATTGCTGACGTTAAGGCTGGAAAGAGGGTAAAGCCTCTGCTCCTCTATGGCCCGCCAGGGACGGGTAAGACTTCCACAGCCTATGCTATAGCCCGAGAATTAGATATGGACGTTTTGGAGATTAACGCAAGTGATCTTAGGAACAGAGAGAGATTATCAAGG
>JAVCBV010000055.1:0-3635 GCA_037917695.1 Thermoproteota archaeon
TGTGACCGTTATCTCAGACTCCCCCGAGGCCAGGGCCAGGTATGGAACTATCATATCTCCAGTGTGTCTATCAAAAGCAGCGCCAACTCTAAGCTCCCTCACGAGCCTCTCGGCCGCCTCTCTACCAACAACCTCACTGGGCTTTCCCCTCTTACCTAAGGAGTCCCCACCAAGCACGACACCAACCTCACACTCCGCCCAGAGGGTTATCCCCGCTCCGGGCCCAGAGCGTGAGTCAGGAGACCAATCTAACTCCACATCTGCGTCCAGCCCAGCTTCCCTGAGCCTCCCAATGGCTGCAGCTCTGATCCTCTCGGCCACGTGCCTCGGCAGCTTGACGGCGTGCGCCACACCCCCTATTCTCTTTACATCACCTCTCTCGATCACCTTCAATGGAGGCAGCGGGTTTGCGGGGTGAACTGTGAGCTTGACCTTCCCGCCTCCCCTTGGGTAGTACCCCCTCCTTTCCACCTCTATCTCAATGTTTGCCCCCATCAGGGAGAGGTTCCTGGCGAAGACATGCTTCATGTAGTCTATTGGAGGCGCCATCGGAACGTCCGTCCCTCCCATCAGCTCTACCTGAACCGTGGAGTCGGCAAACAGCGCCGCCGGGAGCAGCGCCTGGATAACCAGACTCACGCTGCCGGCAGTTCCTATGTCGAGCCGGTACCTGCCTCCGCGTCTCTCCCTCGGTACGAACCTGACCCTCGTCGATCCGACCCTGAGGCCCTCTACCGTGGCAGAGGTGAGGTCAGCCAAGATCCTCGCCGCGGATAGGTGCTGCGGCCTCAGGCCAGGGTTGCTCCTCTTCGCCCTTATGTTGTACACCTCGACTGGCTTGAGGGACACCGCCGATAGCGCGAGAGCGTACCTGAAGATTGATCCTCCTCCCTCGCCGTAGCCCCCATCTATTCTCACAAGATTCATCTGGATTTCTGCGGAGTCACGTCTTAAATAAGGTTCGGCGCAACTGTAGCGAGGTTCTCTGGATATGTCCCACGTCCAGGTCTGTGTAGAGAGCGTGTCTGAGGGTTATGTTGCGATGGCGTTCAAGGGGAGCAGGCTCTTCTGCAACACAATTCCCATAGAGAGCGAGAGGAGAGCCCTCGGTCTCCTCAAGGCAGTCTGCCAGAGGGCTTGGGGCAGAGTCCCCCTGAAGAGGACTAGGTTCTGCGGGTTGGAGTCCGAGTGGGTTGCGGCGGAGATAAACAAGCTCTTCCTGGGCGAGCCAGCTTCGCTAGAGGGAATTAAGCTGGTCCCTCCGAGGGACCGCAGGATGAGGAGAGCTCTCGATGTGGTCTCCAAAGTGCCCAGAGGGAGAGTGATCACGTACAGCATGCTGGCCAAGGTGTTGGGCACGTCCCCTCGAGTGGTTGGGAGCTACATGGCCAAGAACCCATACCCACTCATAGTGCCCTGCCATCGCGTCGTGAGAGCGGATATGACGCTCGGGGGCTACTCTTTTGGAAAGCTGATCAAGGCCTACATTCTAATGAGGGAAGGGGTCGAGGTGGACCTAGAGACTGGGGAGGTCGATAGGAACGCTCTAATCACGCGAGAAGAGCTAGAGAAGCTCCTCATGAGGGTTGACCTGCTGAGGGAGACTATTGGGTGGTGAGCAGATTGTCGGAGGCTAGGCCTGTCTTCGGAGTCGACTACGGAACCTCGTTCTTCAAGTTTGGACCCCTCTGGATAGGGAAGTACCCAGAGATGCTGGAGAACAGGGGATACTTCCCAAAGATATCAAAGGTCGTCGCGGAGATTCGCGGGATACCAGCTAGGGAAGTCGTCGTCGGGCCGGAGGTGGCGAACTACCTGGAATCAAGGGAGGATCTAGAGCGGCTCTACTACCCGATGAGGAACGGAGTCGTGCCTCGAGACGACGAGAGAGGGTGGAGGGTCGTCAAGGAGCTGACGAGGTACGCGCTTAGCAAGCACTATCCCGGCGAGCGGAGCCCCCTCGGGACTCCTTTCGACGGATTCTTCGTCGTGGCGGCGTTAGCGGCTCAGGCGCCCACATACATGTACGAGAAGCTCTTCGAGATATACGGAGAGCTGAACTCGGAGGAGGGAAAGAGGTTCGTAAAGGCGCTGACCATAATACCTCAGCCTCTGGCCGTGGCCATAGCTGAGAAGGCCACGACTTGCGTAGTGCTGGAAGGGGGCCACGGGAACACCCAGATAACCCCCATAAGTAGGGACGTAATTCGGGCAGCCGTGATACCCCTCAACAGGGGCGGGTCCGACTCAGACGCGATCGCCAGGCAGATACTCAAGGATCTGGGATACTCAGATCTAGCCAGGGAGGACAAGTTCGTCAGAATATTCAAGGAGATGGCCGGCCTAGTTCCCCTCGATCTAGATCGAGCAATAGCATGGGCGAAGGAGCACCCTGAAGCACTGACCTCCAAGTTCACGCTTCCAGGAACCACCGTGGAGGTGGACATGTGGGACAAAGCGTGGCAGAGGTTCCTGATCGGGGAGTTTTACTTCAACCCAGCGCATGAGGTCTTCGAGAGCTACTACACCAGGGGATTCCCGGCGCCAAGAGACACCATAGTCGGGGGTAGGGTCGTTTCTGGCAGAACCTCCCTGGCCGAAGCCATAAGGATGGCCGTCTCAATGACGCCGGTTGAGATTCAGTCCACGCTGCTCAGGAGCATAATACTCTCGGGTGGAGCTTTCAACTGGACGGTTCCAGCCGGGCTCGAGGAGGTGGCCGCCGACAGCCCAACCAAGCTCTCAAAAATGCTAAGAGACCTCGGGATCGACACGAAGCCCAAGATGGTGTCAGAGCCCCAGTTCTCCGTGTGGAGGGGCGCCGTGGTCTACGGGCTGTTCCTGCCGGAGAACCTCAGGTGGGACTGGAGGTCCATGGAGGGCTGGCACTACTTCGACTGACTCGTCAACATAGACAGGAATCTCAGGGCATCCTCGAACATGAACCTCCCGTTGTTGAACATTACGTAGACTCTCTCCCTCCTCTCAAGTTCCCTCCTCACAGCCTCGAGTACCTTAGATAGCTCCTCTTCGCTGTACTGGTGGTTATATACGATCCTTCGGCCCTCCCACCGCCCGTGGAGCCTGAAGTACGCGACCGGGCCTGAGTCGAGGGGCTCGCCCACGGTCGGGTCGACTATGTGGGTGAGATCGAGTTCGTCCATGAGACTTGCCAAGAACTCCCTGTCGGCCCACCAACTCTCGTGTCTCGGCTCCCACCCGAGCCTCATTCCATCCCTCTCGAGGGATGAGAAGAAGTCTCTCAGATCCCTAACCCTCTCGTCCGTCTTCGAGAATGACGGGGGCGACTGGAAGACCACAAAGGTTGCCTCAAGCGCCCTTGCAATCCTGAGCACCATGCTCCAGGCTCTGAAGTTGGCCTCGGTCGGCCTTAGGTCCCCGCAGCCCTCGCAAGATATGCCGCTCTTCCTCCAGATGAGGCTTCTCGGACTGTGCGTGAGCGCCGCCCAAGCCTTCAGCGTGTACGTGAACCCTGGGGGCGCTTCTCTCCTCCACTTCTCCGCCGTGGACTCGCGAGGCAGCTTGTAGAAGGTTCTCTGAATCTCAACGGAATTCAGGTATTCAAAGTACCTCTCCCGCGATACCGAGAACCCGCAGCACCCAACGAGCACGTC
>JAVCBV010000147.1:0-3620 GCA_037917695.1 Thermoproteota archaeon
TCGCCAAGTACATAGCAGATGCGGGCTACAGGTTCGTGATGCTCGATGACGAAGCGTTCTTCAGAGCTGGATACTCCCAGCAAGAACTGAGGAGGCCCTATCTAACCGAAGAATCTGGCAGGAGACTCGTTATCTTCCCCATAGACGGGAGGTTGAGGAACATAGTTCCGTGGAGGCCAGTCGAAGAGGCCATTAGTCACATCCTGTCTAAGGCAGGAGAGAGAGGGTCTGGCGTCTTCTTCATGGCTGACGCCGAGAAGTTCGGGTTCTGGGGGGAGAACATCTGGGCTCACGAATGGCTCAATGAGTTCCTATCTCGAATAGAGGCCGACGAACGAATAGTCAGCGTCACAATGGAGGATTACCTAGGGGATTTTGGAGTAGGCGGGCTGGCTTACCTCCCGACCGCAAGCTACGACAGGATGATGGAGTGGTCCAAGGGCAACTTCAGGAACTTCCTGACGAAGTTTGTTGAGAGCAACTGGATGCACAAGAGGGTTCTCTACGCTAGAACCAGGCTCGAACTCGTTCGGACGATGATGGACAGAAGCTCGTACGAGGAAGCCTTGGACCACATCCACAGGGCGGAGTGTAACGACCCCTACTGGGCGGGGCTCTTCGGCGGGATCTACATCCTGAGCCCCCTCCGCCAATCCATCTATGAAGAGCTGATCAGGGCAGAAAGGATCGTCTGGGAGGCTAGAAGGACTGACGACACGAGAATTGGGATGTTGGATCTGGACTATGACGGAAGGGAGGAGATCCTGCTGGAGTCGAGGGACTTCCTGCTGGCGTTGAAGCCGGACGACGGCGGGAGCCTCGTGGAACTCGACCTCAGGACTGTGGAGCCTCCCTTCAACCTCACTAACACGCTTACCAGGGTGCCAGAGGAATGGCACCGGAAGCTAGAGGAAGCTGGCGTTAAACCAGCCGTAGATTGGTACAGGAGGACGTCCCTTAGAGATCACTTCCTGCCGCTCCACGTTGGCCCCGAGGCCCTGGCCGCCGGCGAGCGGAGAGATGTGGGTGACTTTGCCACTGGGAACTACTCCGTTGAATCTCTCTCGCCCTGGCCCATCCTCAGGAGGAGCGCCCGACTGAAGATAGGTCAATCAGAGGGCCAAGCCGACGTTCTGAAGTTCGTTCGTATCCGAGGAGGCACTCTCGCGGTGAATTACTCTCTTCGCATAGAGGGCGAGGTCGAGCCCCTGAGATTCGCTGTTGAGTTCTGCTTGACTCCCTACATCCAGCTGGAGACCGCTCGGCCTGTAGTCAAGGTTGGCTCTCGAGAATTAGAGGTGTGTGAGGCGATAGAGCCCACCTCAATCCGCGGGGTCGCTCAGGCTGAAATCAAAGATGAGATCCACGGCTACTCCATTAGATTGAGTTGTGAGAACGTGACAGACCTCTGGGTGGCCTCAGTCGACGCCGTGTACACGGACGAAGGAAAGAGGGTTAGGAAGAGCCTCCAAGGGTTTATGCTGGCTCCAACGCTAGAGGTTAGGTCAGGGGAGCAGAGCCTCAGCATGGAGCTGAGCGTGAGCGCAATATAGCCGCCCCATAGACCTTCAGGGCCTTCTCTGCCGCGCTGTCCCAGCTGTAGTCTACCTCGGCCCTCTTGATGCAGGATCTCCTAACCTTCAGGCCGAAGCTCGGGTCAGAAGCCACACTCTCGGCGAGCTGAGGTATGGGGATTCTCGAAGCAAGCTCTTCTGCCCTACTCATCCGGTGAGAAGCCTCCATCATGAGGAGCAGCGAGGAAATTGCCTCCGCCAGCTCGGCATGGTCTCCTGGGCTAACGTGCAGGCCAGTGCCAGCCTCCCCATATTCCCTTATGTCTAGGACGGTCTCGGACAGACCTCCAGTCTTACTCGCGGCAAGAGGCACGCCGGACGCCATGGCTTCAAGAGCCATTATCCCGAAGGGCTCCCAGAGGCTGGGGGCGGCAAATGCGTCGGCCGCAACGTGAGCTAAGAGGAAGATGCTGGCAGCCCTCCCGAACAGAACCCTGAGATTTTCGCCGTACCTCACGCTAGCTTCTGCAGCGAGCTTGGCGACGTCTGCTTCTCCCTCGACTGGAATCAAGAGGAGCAGGAACCTGGCGTCAGGCACCCTCTGTATAACCGTGGGCAGCGCCTTGACGAGAACGTCTATGCCCTTCTGCTTGCTCGCCCTGCCCGTCATTATCACCAAAGGTCCGTCCGATTCAAACGGCTCAACCCTGCCCTCCCCTCTGAAGGGGTAATCTTCTAGAGAGGCAATCCATTCGCCGAGGTGCCCACTAGGCAGCCTAGGCTCGCTCTCTGGCATGGCGCCCAGGGCTTCTGTAAGCAAGTAGCTCCTGAGCTCGATCCTCTCCGGCAGCCAGGAAGAGGCTATCTCCCTCAGCCTCTCCTCATGCGCCTCTAGAGCCGCCCTCAGTACCGACTCATACCTCCAGTCAGTCCCGTTAGGCACGTAATCGGCCTTATCTTGGAAAACCCTTCCGAGGGTCTCGAGGACGCACCCTGGGTCCCTCTTCAGATAGGATTCGCTGACCGTCACCAGCGCGTCTGCCTCCAGAGCCCCAAGCCTGTCGGCGAGACCCTCAGACATCTCGAAAATTTCTCTTAGCGAGAGCGACCTGCGGCGTCCCTCCAAGAAGATCCTGTGCTCAGCATCCGGATCGGCGCCAACCGGGCCAGTCAGGTAATCGAGCGTGAGCCTCTGCCCTAGC
The DNA here is from genome assembly GCA_037917695.1 of Thermoproteota archaeon. GTDB lineage: Archaea > Korarchaeota > Korarchaeia > Korarchaeales > Korarchaeaceae > DRBY01. Next base: position 2,717 of record JAVCBV010000147.1, read on the forward strand.
ATGAGGTTGATGTGATAGACCACCGCCGGTGCGTCCGAGCCGAGTTCCTTGACCCTAACCAAGGCGGGGACCGTGTGCCAATCGTGGAAGTGCACGACCTGAGGCTCGGGCAGGCCGTACTTCGAAGGATCCTGAACTAGCAGCCTGAGGGCCTTGGCCAGGAGAGCAGCCTTCTCCATGAGCTTCGGGCCGTAGACGTCTGGATCCTCGAGGGGCGAGTCGGGAGGCCCACCCAGGGCCACGTAAGTCACGCCCTTCCAGTCAAACCTTCCTATGGCTACCCGATCCCCATCAACTTCCAGCTCAGAGATTGTTTCCAGTTCTTTGCTCAAACGCGCTCCATGGCTGGGAAGTATCAGGGCCGTCCGAGTGCCTCTCCTGACAAGCGCGGCTGATAGATTCGGCGGTACCTCTCCTAGCCCTCCCACCTTGGCCAGGGGCTTTGCCTCAAAGGATACCATCCATACCGCTTTACTCATCCGATCTGCTTTGGATAGGAGTAATTTAAGCAGGAGCGTCGGGTCTCACCGGTAATCCGTGGGCTTCTTGTTGAGCCCAGCCCACGAAGCCTTGAATTAAAGACTTGACAAAAGCGCGACATTACTTGCCACCCTTATTTGATTTAAGCGTATTTCCTGAATATTCTTTCGCATGGAATTCTCCTCTCTCGAGATTGAATGTTGCGCCTGGACGTGGAGCGGTCTCCTCTAGGGGAGTCTCAAGCTTGAGGGGCACGCGGAGAAGGTCGACGTGCTGACGCTCCTCAACATCAGGGACTTGGTGGAGTTCCTAGAGTACGCCGCAGACGTGGCCGAAGACGCGGCAGACGTGATGAGGGTGATCGTCTTCAAGCACAGCGCGTGGTCCTCCTAGACGAGCATCAGAGTAGACGAACCTGGGCTCG
>JAVCBV010000053.1:0-3620 GCA_037917695.1 Thermoproteota archaeon
GACCTGGGCACCTCACATGGAGAGCCTCGGCGCGCCCAAGTGGATGCTGGGGGCAGCCAGCTCGGTGCTGATGGCGACTGTCGGCCTCTCGCAGTACGCCGGAGGGAGGCTGGCAGTACGCCTCGGCTACAAGAGGGTCGCCGCCCTCTCAACGCTGGCGATGTCAGCCTCGTTCGCTCTAATGACTGCGGCTTACGAGCCAGTGATCTTTCTACTGACGGCCCTGCCGTTCGAACTTGGACTGGGTCTCAGGACTCCGGCTGTTGGCGCCTGGATCAACGAGCTAATACCGAGCGAGGAGAGGGCCACAGTCGTGAGCCTCAGGAGAACCTTGCTGCTGCCCTTCAGCGCCTTTGGAATGGCAGTGATGGGTTATCTTAGCGATCTCGGCACGCCCAGGCTCGCGTTTAAGTTCGGGATGATCGTCCTCGCACTCTCAGCTTGGGCTTACTTCACAGCTCCCGAACTCAGGCAGTAGCTAGACGGCTCGGAGAACCAAAGGAATCGTCAAATCCCGTGACGCCTTTACACGAGAAGCCACGGATGTGGAGGCTCTACCCCCAAGCCTCAGAGGAAAACATTCCGACGTAGAGTCTTTTAGCGTGACTAGCCCTCAATACAGGGTTGACCAGCGGTCGGAAGTTGTTCGCGAAGAGGGTCAAGGCCAGGCTACCTTGGCTGGAGCACATGGCTGAAGAGCCGTCGCTAGTGGAGATCCTCCCCTCAGACCTTGAGGAGATCTCTGTCAGGACGAGGAGGGGGAGCCTCTGCCTCACCTGCAGGGGAGCAAGGCTTCTGTGTGGGAAGAGCAGGTGCCCCCTCCTGATAAGGGCTTCTAAGCTTCAGAAGACGGTCAAAATGATCAGCGGAGAGGAACTCGACGGGACCTCCCCGCCTGGAGTCTTCGTGGGAAGGTTCGGGTACCCGAAGGTCAGGGTGGGTCCCCTAATCCCTCCAGAGAGGGGAGACACGTCCCTCATGGACAGGCCAGAGAGCTGGCTCGGCCTGCCTGTAGACCAGATAGTTTCGTTCAGAGTGTCGCTCATCAGGGCATCCTTCAAGGCGGACGTGAGGAAGCCTTGGTCGGCTGGCAGGCTCTACGAGGAGACCTTAGAGGCGGCGATGGCCTCAAGGCCTGTCGACGCTGAGGCCAAGCTCTCCTCCCCACCCCGTGCCTCTCTCCTTCTAGACGCCGAGGTCCAGCCCATGGGCCCGCTGGCTCCGGTGGAGGAAATCAGGGCTGATGCTGTGCCCTGGGATCCCAGGCTTGAGAAGGCCCATTACGACGAGGATCTCAGGGCTTCAGAGGCGGTGCTCGAGCTCTACAGCAGGGGAGTGGAGGTCTCGAGAATCCAGAGGGCATTCAGCGTAGGAGCATTCGGCCTCTCCCACCTCAGGAGGATGGTCCCGACCAGGTGGAGCATAACGGCCGTGGACGACATAATCTCCGCCAGGCTTAGGGAGGAGGTCAAGTCCTACGACTCGATTTCCGAGTACAGGATCTACAGGCTGGAGGCATACGGCAACAGATGGGTTGTGTTGATGATGCCCGGCGTCTGGACCTACGAGTCCATAGAGGCCTGGTATCCCGGAACCACCTGGAACCCGTCTGGCGACGTGGCCTTCGTGGGAGACAGCGAGGGACCGCTGGGCAGGACCGAGTACGCTAGCATGGGAGGCTGCTATTACGCGGCAAGGCTGTCCGTTGCGGAGGCGCTGGCAAGGGAGAGAAGGCAGGCTAAGGTCATCGTCTTCAGGGAGATCCACAGAGATCAGCTCATGCCTCTGGGGGTGTGGCTGGTAAGGGAGAGCGTCCGAGCTGCGCTGAGGAATCCGCCGATCAGGTTCCAAACGTTAGAGGAGGCTCTGAGGGAGGTTGGATCCTTCCTGAAGCTCCCACTGAAGTTCTGGCTGAGGGTCTCCGACACGCTGTTCTCCTACAGGCAGGAGACCCTCGCGCCGTACTTGTGACGGCTCACCAAGTCACTTGAGTGGCCAGCTCCTCCAGGGCCCTCAGTCGATCAACCAGGTTCGGGTGGGTGGAGAATATCCCGATGATCCTCTCCGACACGGAGGGCTTCTTCTCCAGCAGAGCCCTTTTGACCTCCTCGGGATCGACCGGGGGGAGCACAGGGTCTGATATGAATAGGGGTCTCACCTGAGCGGCCTGAGCGCCGAGATCTGGGTTAGAGTGCGCGGCTATCTTGATCAAAGCGTTCTGAAGCCTCCTCGCGCCTCTCGGGATCACCGTGGCCGCGTGGGCGTCTGCGTAGTACTCCCTAAGCCTGCTCAGCCTGAGAGAGATGAGCCAGAGCACCGTAGCGAGGGCCACCGCTATCCCTCCGGCCAGCACGAGTTCTCCACGGTCGTCTCTCCTGCTCCCGAAGTAGTAGGAGGAGTAGTACAGCACCCTCCCGACGTGGTAGAGCACTGCTGGAAGCATGGAAGCGATCATCATGACCTGCATGTCCCCGTGGGCAATGTGCCCGACCTCGTGGGCGATGACTGCCTCGACCTCGTCTGGAGACAGAGTCCTCAGGAGGCCCTCGGTGACCGCCACCCTGTAGCCTGAGAGCGGGGTTCCGTAGGCGAACGCGTTCGGAATCTTCAGAGGAACCAGCATGAGCTTCGGCTTCTTAATTCCGCTCTCCCTCGCTATGTGCTCCAAGATGTGGTGGAGCTTTGGGGCCTCCTCTGGCTTCAGCTCCCTTGCCCGGTACATCATCTCGATTATGGAGGGAGACAGGAGCCAGAGGAACACGTTAAATCCAACGGCGAGCGCTATGGCTGGGATTGGCGCCACGAACTTCAGCAGCACGGCGAAGGCCAGGGTCGCCAGTCCCAGCAGCAGCGCCAAGGTGCCAAACATCTCGAGCTTGAGCCTTCCTAGGTTGGATATTCTGGCCGGCATGCTCGCTGATCCCTGACTCGTAGGGGGATAAAAATGGAGGTTCGGAGGGCGGTCACGGCAGCTCGCCCACTATTGGGAGGCTGCCTATGCGGTCCACCAGCTTGCCCTCCAGCCTTATCTCTAGCCTGACCGCCGATTTCGGAGGTCCTTGGAAGGTCAACGTGACTACTGCCACCCGTCCAGGAGGTATGTTGACCTCCTGAGTGCTGCTGTTGATGTATCGATCTCCCATGGCCGCCACGCCAGCCGTCACGGTTAGGTTTGCCCACGCCTGACCGAAGTTGGCCACGGTCACCACGACCGTCGCCGCCCTGGCGGACTCCTGCCATATCACGCCAATTCTGTCTCTGACGAGCACCGGGTGTGGGTAATCCTCGAACTTCGGGAAGAGGAAGATGGGGTTCTCGTAGTCGAGGTACTCAGGGAGAAGAGGCTGTCCAAGCACGTATCCTGGCTGTGTGGCGTCTATGTAGTAGTAGGTGGTGCCGTTGACCTCCCAACGCAGTCCCTTTCCGCTCTCGTGCGCTATTCCCACGCCCATGTGACCAAATGGGAACCCCGGCTTACCCCAGATTATGACTAAGACTACGTCATAGCCCATCTCCATGTAGAGGGTCGCCAGGAGTATGGCGTGATCCTCGCAATCGCCTGCGAAGTCCAAGAGCGTCTCTATTGGGTACCTGGGGTACTCACCCTCCGCCATGATGAT
>JAVCBV010000075.1:0-3611 GCA_037917695.1 Thermoproteota archaeon
GTGCAGAATCGAGCCCCGCGTTCCTCGCTCCGATTACATCCGTGTCTAGCCTATCTCCGACGACTAAGACCTTAGACTTCTCTATTCCAAGCACGCTGAGCGCGATTTCAAAGATGGGCTTGTAGGGCTTCCCTACTATCAGGTCAGGCTTCTTTCCAGAGGCAGCCTCCAAGGCCGCAACCATGGTGCCAGCTCCAGGCATGAGCCCTCGCTCGGTCGGGAAGGTCCTGTCGGGGTTGGTGGCGATGAAATCTGCCCCGGCCCTTATGGCGTTGGCCGCCGCTCCTATCTTCCAGTATGTGATGTTGGGATCCATGCCCACGACCACGGCGTCAACGTCGGCAGTCCAGCACCAGTCCTCAGTGACGAGCTTGTGCCCCTGCAGCATGAGTTCAACGTAGAGTCCGACGTCGCCAAAGGGGTACGTTTTCAGAGACCCTCTCTGCTCCTTAAGCAGCTTGGCGGTCGCAAAGCCGCTATTGACTACATCTTGCTCCCTAACCCAGTCTACGCCAATCTTACGCAGTTTCTCGACGTATTGGGCTCTGCTCTTCGTGGAGTTGTTTGTTAGAAACACTATCCTCTTCCCTAGTGAGTGCAGCGAGTTTACGGCGCGTACTGCGTCCGAGAACACCCTCTGGCCAGCCCAGAGGACCCCGTCGAGGTCCATGAGGTAGCCTTCGTATCTCTCTACGATATCAGGCATCGAGGTGAATTCGCTGTCCATTCATTATATTGAGGATCTGTTCAGCAACTGCCAGAGGGAACCCTTTGGGGCCCAGCATGGAGCATATGAGGGTCGCCGTGGTGATCCCAGCATACAACGAGCAAGAGAGCGTGGGAGAGGTGGTCGAACGAGCTAAGATTCACGCGGATCTAGTAATAGTCGTGGATGACGGAAGCACTGACGACACGGCGAGAGCTGCGTCCTCAGCTGGAGCGATTGTTTTGAGGCATGACAAAAACAAAGGAAAGTGGGCGGCCCTCAGGAGAGGAGTTGGAGAAGCTCTCCGTCTTGGCGCGGACATAGTCGTGACCATGGACGCCGACGGTCAGCACCTGCCAGAGGAGATACCATCCCTGCTATCTGCCCTACATCAGGCCGATGTGGCAGTGGGCTCTAGGTCCAGGGGAGGTATGCCCTTCATTCGGAGGCTTTCTAACGCCATAACGACCGGAATCCTTCGCTCTGTCTTCGGGGTGAGGGTAGGGGACTCCCAGTGCGGTTTCAGAGCCTACAGGAGACGCGCCGCAGAGGTTCTAATTACCGTTGAGAGTGATGGATTTGAGGGGGAGACCGAATCTCTCGTCAGGTTGGCTAAGGCGGGGATGAAGTTCGCTGACGTGCCTGTAAGCACAATATACGCGGGAGAGCAGTCTAAGATCAAGGCTACGAGAGACATCTACAGGTTCCTGAAGACAGTAGTGAAGCTTCGTCTCCGAGGCGTATGAGAGATCTCTCCAAGCATCCCGAGCCGTTTAGGGCTTCAGCGGCTTAGAGTCTCTCTATAATCGATATTAGTCTCTCTGCGGCCGTCTCGATCAGTCTCCGCCCCAGCTCAGCGCTAGCTCTCTCAGGGTATCCCCTGATCCTTGGCTCCCCGGCGGTCCTCTCGGACTCGTGAACCAGATGCACGTACCTATAGAGATGGTCTGGTGGTTGGTACTGCACATTAGATCCAATCTTCTCCTTCCTGACAAGATCCTCCCTACATGGCTAGTATAATCGACGTCTCCCAGCAACCAGCGTGCGTATCGCTCTCGCCGCAGAACTCCTCTACCTCGTCGCGGATGAGCATCTTAACCCTCGTTAGGATGACCTTTACCCTGTGTTTCTCACCTAGCTCCTTGCATAACGCGCTCAAGGCTGAGATGGGCTGACCGCATCCGCTTAAGACGACTATCTTCCTAACGCCCATCTCAGAGAGGGATCTGAAGTAATCGTCAAGCAGGTGACGCATCGTCCCAACCCTGAGGGATACTGTAGGGCTGCTCGTTCTGAAGAGGAAGGCCACGGGTATAGGGGGAGGTAGCAAGACTTCTCTCCTCCTCGCGACCTCTTCTGCCACGGCAATGGCAGAGAAGAGGTCACATCCCACTGGCAGGCGAACACCGTGAGCCTCTACAGTTCCGATGACCACTATTGCAACATCCGTTTTGCCGACGAATTCTATCAATTCATCAGCAGTAAACTCATTCATCCAGAGGGGTTCTCTAGAATTCATCCCGGCCCATTTCACTTTATCTCCTGTAATATAACCCTGCATAATCCCGTGACGGCTTCAAGTCAGGAGAAGGTCAAATGCCAACGCCTGAAGGGCTATCATGAAGACCGCCTCGCCCACGTCGATCTTGCCATCATCCCTAATCGAGAACTTAAGCAGAAGCGTTGAGGCGGTTGTCACTCCAAGCTGGGCCACGACGTAGTCGTCTAGCGGAATTGGCACGACGACCCCGACTATTCCAACGGCTAGGAGCGCCAAGGTCGTGACGCTACTCAGCGTATTCCCTAGACCCACCTCGATCTCACCCTTGGATGCAGACACTATGGCTACTCCATGCTCTGGCACCGTCCCGACAATCGCGATCGCCGTCGCGGCGTGTATCACGTCGAATCCTCTCAATGTCACGAGTTCCTCGACGAGCCGGACCAGGATCTCTGCAGAGACGAATATGGGGATCGTTCCCATTATCGCCACTAAGAGGGGCTTAACTGCCTCGCCCCGCCTGGCCTCGCGCCCCTCGGCTCTAGAGGCCAGCGTGAGGACGTATGATGCGTACGAGAGAACGAGAATCACACCCACACCTCTGGGGAGATTATTTGAGTGACCTGTGAAGAGCCTGGCCATGGAAACTAGAGCTAGGGCTAGGTAGGCTGTGAGGGTAAAGGCCACGGCGTTAAGTTCATCAGTCAGAGCCTCTTTTGGCACTTCTATCGCTTTAAGCCCTCTCTTAATCGCGCCCGCAAAAGTGGTGGCGGACACGAGGAGGATGCTCGTTCCAACGCTGATCATCACGGCCAGTACGGCAATCTCCACGACTTCCGGCTCCTTCGAGGTGAGGGCAGCGGCTATGAGGGCTATCTCAGGGAGGTTCGAGGCTAGGGAGCTGATGACGCCAGCCACGTATGGCGGCGACCCCGTAATCTCCGCGAAATCTACTAAGGCCTCCACGCTGACCTCGGACGACCTAGTTATGAGCCAGCCTAAGACTACCAGAGAGACGGCAAACAGTAAGAGTGGGTCAATATGGACCTTCGCCGAGAAGTAGCCCCACACTAGGCCCAGATCCGCTGCGCTGGCGACAGCTAGGAAGGCCAGCTCCCGCTTACTCACCTTTATCTCCCCCTCTACATGCTAGGAGACTCGGCTCCTCTTGGCTCACGAACCTCGATCCTGGTCTCTCATCGTATCCGACACTGGAGGGAGAGCCTAGCCTCATGAAGATTATCTGCACGACCTTCATGCCTGGGTAGAGCCTCACGGGAACAACGTTCTCGTTGAATATCTCTAGAACTACTGGGACCGGCCTCCTCATCCCTGTACCGGGGTTCACCAGCCCGGCCGCGTGAACTATGATCCCCATCCTAGCGACGCTGCTTCTCCCCTCTA
>JAVCBV010000047.1:0-12658 GCA_037917695.1 Thermoproteota archaeon
ATCTCCCTCGGAGCGGTTCCGTGTCTTGCAAGCTTGAACAGCCCGTATGCCCCAACGGTTGAGCCGACGGAATGAGGCATTCTCACGACTCTGCCAGCCACGCTCTGCCCAAACTGAGGGTGCCCTGGCTGCGTAACGACGCCAGTCTCGGGATCTACTCCGTCGAGCCACGAGAGGGGAGCAGTCAGTCTTAGGATGTCCTTCTTTTCAGTCAATCTCTTCGGCCCCCAAAATCTTCAGAGCAGTCTCTAATCCATCAGGCGGTCCGAGTAAGATCAGTATGTCTCCTTCCCTCACTCTGAAGGAGTCTCTGGGCTCAAAGATCCACCGCAGTCCCCTTCTGACGGCTAAGATCTCCATTCCGGACGACTCTTCGAGGGAAAGCTTTCCAATCTCAACTCCGTCTGCTGGGGACCCCTCTTTCACGCGCACCCAGACTATTGACTCCTCGCTCTCCTCGACGACTACGGCCAGAACCTCATGAGCTGGGACGCCTCTCTCGACTACGCTGGCCATACGGTGGGCAGCATCTCCTATCCTCTCGGCCGCAGAGGCGGCTCTCAGCAGGCCTATGACGGCACGGGGGTCCACCCTGCCCGAGAGCTTAGTCAGCACCTTCAGCTCAAACTCCTCGTGGAGATCGTCTATCTCGTCCTCAAGCCGCGAGACCTCAAGAGCGACGGCCTGACTGTTCATCAACATCGCGGCGTAGGCCAAGTACACCATCAGCTCTGAGTGGGCCCTAAGCAGTTGCAGGCTATGAGCGAGCTCTCTCGACGCCTCTCCAACCTCCACCCCAGCGGATGGGCGTAACTTTGAGGGAAGCCCAAGCAAGGACCTCACGGCATCGACGCCCTCTCTGGTGCCTTCAAGCAGAAGCATGTCCCCCTCCTTGAGAACCAAGTCATCTGGGTAGTCGAATAGCCACCGGCCGTCCCGCTTCACCGCAAGTATGTCGCACCCCGCCAGCTTCTCAGGGTCGTAGAGTTCTGCGATCTTCACCCCGATGAGTGGTGCTTCCTGAGTCAGCCTGACGAGTCCTATCACCTCTTCAGACTCCATGAAGGCCGCCGAGATGGACTCGTGGAGTGGATATCCCTTGAGGACTATCTTGGCTAGATCCGCAACGGCGTCGCTGATCTCGTCTGCCGCGGCGCCCACCTCGAGTATGGCGGCCAGTTCCTCGGCTTCCTCAAAGGATCTCCCAGCGACTATCGCCCTAACGGATAGTTCATACCTGAGTTCGTCCAGCTTGTTCTCCAGTTCTAGAACCTCGTCGGCTATCTCCTCATCGTTGTACATCACCGCGGCGTAGGCTAAACTTACGGCAAGCTCAGATCTATCCTTCATCTCGAGCAAGATTTCTCTTACCGTTCTCTGCCTGACTGATCTACCCAAACGGGGGCAGCCCCCGCTTCACTTGAATAATGCTGGATAATAAATTGGATCAAGGCCTGGTGAGTCCCCCGACGGTTTCTGCATCGAGTCGCTTCACTACCTCGCTTATCAGGCGTATGGCTGCCTCCACGTCTTTTGGCATGAGCATTGAGCTGTGCGAGTGAATATGCCGTGTAGGCACGGAGATCACGATGGTAGGGACACCCTTGTAGTGCAGATGGATCCTGTGGCCGTCCGTCCCCCCACTGACCGCTGACAGCTGGTAAGGAATGCCCTTCTCCTCGGCCACATCGATGACCAGCTCTTTGAGGGCCTGATTCGGTATCATAGTCTTGTCCCAGGTTATGATCGAGACTCCTTTGCCCATCTTGGCTGGGGCCTCACGCTCCGTGACTCCAGGCACGTCGCCTGCTATGTCGACTTCGCAGACTATCGCCACGTCTGGGTTGACCACATCTGCGGTAGTCTCTGCTCCTCTGAGACCGACTTCCTCTTGGACAGTTCCTGCAGCGAACATAGTGTTGGGGTGGTCTCCCTCCAGGGACCTCAAGACCTCCATGGCCATGAACACTCCGATTCTGTCGTCGAAAGCCTTGCCCAACCACACCTCTCCTCCTCGAAGCTCCACGAATTCAGCCAGAGGAGCCACGGGGTCCCCAATCCTTATCCCCATCTCCTTGACCTCATCATTACTCGTGGCTCCAACGTCGATGTAGAGATCCTTGATCTTTAGAGGCTTGTTCCTCTCTTCAGGGGGCAGGAGGTGCGGAGGCTTGGATATCAGCACGCCAATGTGGTCGCCAGTCCTGGCTCTGACTATCACTCTCTGAGCGGGCAGCGTGGTAGTAGCCCAGCCCCCAAGAGTTTCGAATGCCAGATAACCCTTGTCAGTTATTCCCTTGACGATGAATCCGATCTCGTCCATGTGACCTGCCAGCAGCACTCTCGGCCCAGACTCTCTGCCCTCCTTCCTGAGTATTATCGAGCCCAAGCCATCGTAGAGGATCTCGTCGGCGTACTCGCCGTATTCCTCTCGGACTATCTTGGCAACTTCACGCTCAAATCCAGAGGGCCCGAAGGCCTCGCTTAGCCTCTTGAAGGCTTCTACCCTCTCCCGATCCAGCGCAGACACCCTGGGTCTGCTTCCAACTCCATGCCTTAACGATTGCTCCCACAGCTCACTTAATTTGGAGCCACTCGTGTCTGACCAGAGAGGCGTTGAGGGGCGAGGAGACCAGAAGGGAGATTGTCGAACAACCAGAGCTAATGAGACGGGCATTTACCATACTCTCAACCCCAGCTAGGTATGCTGCAGAGACGCTAGCTGGGAGAAGCTTCATCTACACGATAGGAGAAGGGCCGTCCCTGCACCCCGCGGTGCTCTTGAGAAGGGCTCTAGCTAGGTCCGGAGGCCCTCAGGCGATCTACATGTCAGCATCAGAACTTCCATCATGGCTTCCTGATCGCCCAAAGAGCCCTGCCATGGTTGCATTCTCAGAGACGGGCGAGGAGAGGGAGATATTAGAGGCGGTCACAGTTTTGCGAAGGAGGAGCGAGGGAGCCCCCGTGGTGTCCATCCTCGGATCCCCTGGGAGTTCTTTGCACAGAATCTCAGACTTTGCCTTGGTATTCGCGTCAGGCCCAAGGAGAATGGGTTTGTTTTCGCCGATGGCCATGGCGGGGCTTCTACTCGTCTCAGAGCTGTCTAGACTCATTGGCATGTCTGCTAGGGCAGTCTCCCTGAGGAGGGAGCTGGAGTCGACGCCGGATCTCGCGTCTGAGGCGCTGCAACGCGCGGAGAAGTATGCAGAGGGGATTGCTAGAGCATTTCAAAAGGCGAGATCGGCCTTCGTCGTGGCTGAGCCCCCTCTCCTGGCCGCGGCAATGGAATTTGCTTTCAGGCTCTCAGCATTCTGTGAAATTCCGGTGGAAGTGTCCTCGCCCAGTGAGTTCCTTGCTACTAAGCATAGAACGGTCTCTGAAGGAACTCCTGTTCTCGTCTTAGAGCCAGAGAGGATCCCTGAAGTCGTGCCCGCAGCGGAGAGGTATGGGGCAGAGGTTGTGGAGGTAGGCCCATCTGGGCCAGACCTCCCGCTGGGGGTTGAACCAGGCAGGGAGGTTGCTTCTTTAGTTTACGCGCCTACCCTTTTGCTCCTCGTGCTTGAGATCGCCCTGATCAGGGGCTTAGATCCCGACGAGATGGAGGCGATAATGTATGAGTGAGAGGCGGGATGTCTGGTGGTTTTTCGATGTTGATGACGTTTTGTACGACGCCACGCTCCTGAAGAGGCTTGCCAGAGAGAATGCTGTTGTCGCTATGATTGAGGCGGGGCTGCCCGTGGACTTTGACACCCTCCTGAGGAGCGTAAATGAAGCGGTGGAGAAATTCGGCGAAGACTACCCCAGGCACTTTGACGAGGCGCTCTCCTCCCTCGGGCTTAGAGTGGAGCCGAGGATAGTTGCCGCCGGAGTCATAGCGTACCACGACACGAAGAGAGCGTTCCTAAAACCTCTACCAAACGTGTTTCAGACCCTAATAGGGCTGAGAGACCGCGGGGTTAAGCTGGGGCTTTCATCGCCTGGGAACCCTGTCAAAGAGTGGGAGAAGGTCATAAGGCTGGGACTGCACCACCTCTTCGAGAGGGCTTGGTTTGGAGATGCCGACCGTGAGAGGATCTCTTCGGCGCTTGCAGAGACCTCTGCTGACCCAGGGAAGTCATTTTACGTGACCGCCAGGCCTGAGGGAATTGACGCCGCCAAGGAGGCTGGGCTTAGAGCGATCAGGGTTCGCAGGGGTAAGAGATCCTCGGAAGACTCTGCTCACGCTCCCGACCTAGAGGTGATATCGCTTTGGGAAGTGGTGAGCCGTGTGGAAGGCCTTTTAGAAGAGTAATCGTTGCTGGCACTTTCGACAGGCTGCACGCTGGTCACAAGGCCCTGCTGGGGCTCGCAGCCCGAGTGGGTAGGGAGGTTGTGGTAGGGCTGGCGGACGGACCTCTGCTCAGGTCAAAGAAATTGCGGGAAATGATAGAACCGTTCGAGACTCGTAAGGCGGCCCTGGAACGGTTTCTATCTAGTATCGGTGTAGAGCACGAGATAGTTAGAATAACGGACCCCATAGGGCCGGCTGGAGACGATCCGCTGTTAGAGGCATTGGTCGTCTCCGAGGAGACCTATCCTGGAGCCATAGCAGTCAACGAAGTACGTCGAGAGCGAGGCCTCGCTCCTCTCGTTGTAGTAGTAGCTCCCCTGGTTCCTGCCAAGGACGGGGGGAGACTGAGTTCGACGAGGATAAGGTCGGGAGAGATAGACAGGGATGGAAGGCCACTCAATCCCTAAATATTGACGCCAGTAGTCTGCCATAGGGCGATGATGACTATTCGGCAAGAGGGGTCTAGTGCCCCGGAAGAGGGTCGGCTGAGCCTTAGGTGGTGAGACATGTTCCCAATTCGCGATGAAAATCCCAGCGGCGTCAGGCCCGTGGTAACATACCTCCTAATCGCTGTGAACACGCTTGTGTTTCTCTGGGAGCTTACGTATGGGCTAAATATAGCGGTCTACGAGTTTGGGTTCATCCCTGCGGCATTCTTGGCAGATCCCCTCACCAACGCTCCGAGGATATTCACCTCCATGTTCCTCCATGGCGGGTGGGCTCACCTGCTTGGAAACATGCTCTACCTCTACATATTTGGCGACAACGTTGAGGCAGCCTTTGGCCGAGCGAGATACCTAGCCTTCTATCTCGCATCTGGCGTGGGGGCAACAGGGCTCCACATGCTGATGAACCTCAACTCACCTATTCCTGCAGTTGGGGCATCCGGCGCAATAAGCGGAGTTCTGGCCGCCTACTGGGTGTTCTATCCAGCCGCCAGGATTGAGACCTTCGTGGCCTACTGGATGTTCTTGTGGCAGATCGTCAGAATACCCGCCTACTATTACATCGGGTTCTGGTTCCTCTATCAGCTCTTAATGGGCTCAATAGGGATTCCCGGAGTGGCTTGGTGGGCCCACATAGGGGGGTTCATAACGGGCTTGTTGATAGCCTCTCCCATAAGGGAGTCTGCCCGAAGGAGGAGAGAGGCGAGGAGGAGGCGATACATAGAGTACTACGTAGTCGAGTGGTACTGAGAACGCTATCTATATCTGGAGACTGCTCCAAGAGCGAATGCATTTCAAGCTACAGAGCTAAGGGTCTCCACGTTCCATCTCCCTTCAGCCTGATGGCTGAGGGTCTCCCACCGTAGTACCTGCAACTGAAGACGCTGAGGAGCCTCTCGTCGAAAAAGGATCTAACGCCCTCTGGGAAGAACTCGTGAGCCCTGATGAGCATCCTGAGGTCTGACCTCTCCATGAACTCCTCAAACGCTAGCTTTCCAAACCTGTAGATCCCTGGTCCTCTCTCACTCGGCGCGAACCTATCTACAAACTCGTCTGGATCGTTCCACAGTATCTGCATCGCCACCGGGTCATCCGGGTTGACGTCTCCCTTCGGTAGCTTCGAGATTCCCTCCACATCCTCAAGGCCCTTGGCTATGCCCCCGTGGACAGCCAGGACGGTGTCATTCCATATCGCGGCATAAGGCATCTGGGAGAATACCTCCACAACCTTCAGGTAACTCTCCCCTCCGTACTTAGATGCCAGAGCGTATGTGAAGCCGTAGTACGGGTTGGTAAGTGGACTCTCGTGATTCCCACGCAGCACGATGACCGAGTCAGGCTGGGTTACCTTCCAAGCCAGAACGAATACTAGTGTCTCCACCTGGAGAGGCCCTCTGTCTACGTAGTCTCCAAGCAGTATGGGAAGGCCCCCTGCGTTCTCAACCACCCTCTTGAACTCTATCGCAGAGTCTAGGTCTCCGTGAGCATCTCCTAGAAACATGGCCTCCTCGGACTCTACTCTCAAGAGCTGCGGCTCGCTGGAGAAAATATCCTCGGCCTCTCTCAGCAGCCGTAGGAAGTCATCTAACTCTGGCAGCTTGCCAGGGTTTCTCAGGAAGTCCCGAGAGTCCGCCCTACCCAACTCGCGTCGGCCTCCCCACTGCGAGATAGGCTACGCCCTCGGGCACCCTTGAAGCGTCCAGCACATCTCTCCCGTCCACTATGACCAACGGCCTCACTTCAGTCCATTCCGCCAGCTCCTTCACAGACTTCCCAACGTACTCCTTGTGATCCGTAGCGAGAATTACAACGTTGCAGCCCTTTAGGGCCTCGCGAAGATCCGAGAAGAGAGGGATGCCTTCCGGCAGATTTGGATCGTCACGGACCAGCGGATCGTGGACTCTAATCTTGCCGAATCCCCGAGCCCTCAACTCCGCTATCAAATCGTAGGTTGGGCTCAGTCTGGTGTCAGCCCCTCCTCCACGGAAGGCCACACCCAACACGCAAACGTTAGCCTCTTCTGGTCTTATTCCCTTGAGGCTAGTCCCCTTAACGGCCAGCCCCGCGACATACTTCGGCATTGTGGAGTTAACCTCTCTGGCAAGCTTCACCAAGCTTACGTCAGCGTCAACAAATCTGGCCGCGTGTATCACAAAATGTGGATAGATTGGGATGCAGGCACCTCCTACGCCCGTCCCGGGCTTGTGCAGGTGACAGAAGGGCTGACTGTTCGCCGCCTCCCTTATCTCCTCATACTCAACTCCAAGCTTAGATGCCAGAATGGCCAACTGATTGGCCAGAGCGATATTAACGTCCCTGTACACGCCCTCTGCGAGCTTTTCAAACTCTGCAGCCACGTCGCTAGAGAGCAAGAGAACCCCTCGCTGGGAGACAACTTCGTACAGGGCCTTGGCGGTCCTTGCGCTCTTTGGCCCATATCCCCCTATTACCTTCGGATACCGCTCCACAATGTCGGCAAGTGCCCTCCCCACGTAGATCCTCTCTGGACTGTAGGCAAGCCCAAAATCGATTTCTGCCTTTAATCCGCTGGTCTCTTCGAGTATCGGTCTCAAGAGGTTTCTAGTTGTCCCAGGCGGGACGCTGCTCTCCAGTATCACCAAGTCGCCCTCCTTGAGCCCTCGCCCGATATCTCTGGCCACCTCCTCCAGAGCCGTGAAGTCAGGGCACATCTTTTCCCTTTCCTCCCTTAGGGGTACTGGAACTGCTATGATCTTGACGTCCGACTCTCTGGAAGCCTCTATGCCGTCGGAAGTAGCTTTCAACCTTCCCTCTTTAAGCGCCCTGCGAAATACCTCTTCAACCCCAGGCTCCATCACCGGACTGACGCCTCTCCTTACGCGCTCCACCCTTGAGGCGTCCACATCGACCCCGATCCCAGAGGCTCCAGCCAAGAGCCACGCAGCTAGTAGAGGGGTGCCAACGTATCCAAGTCCGTAGACGGCCACGGTGAGCTTCCCTGAACTCAAGGCTTTCTTGAGCTCTTCTTCGGGGAGTTCTAGCACCCTCACTCTGGCTTCCCTCCCTTATTTCCTCTTCCTGCGACCCCGAGCCAAGCGAAAACGGGGATGACCAGCAAAACCCCTACCACGAGTGAGGCAACTATCCTCCCCTCGAGGTGAGGGGTCAGAAAGGCTTCTACAAGAGCAAAGAGTGGGAGAAGTAGAGCCGAGAACAGAGGCAGGGCCACGGCGTTCCTTGCCTCTCTGAGGGACTCCAACCTGCCTCCTCTCCTTGGAGATATCAGACGCCAGGCGAGCTTCATCCCTCCAGCAGATGCTATCAAAAACAGGGAGAGCTCTCCTATGCCGTGCGGCGCTATCAAGGAGAGGAACTTGAACCCTTCACCTGAAACGAACGCGTGAGCAGCAAAAGCGCCTACGATCGCGCCGTTCGTGACAAGCATCATCACCACGGGATATAGCGCGGGGCCAGATCCCAACAAAACGCCCAAATCTACCCTGAGGTTGTTAAGCCCGATCGCTAGAGCTAGGAACTCCGGTGACACCTCTTTCAATGCGTGTGGAGGGCCGAAAAGTTCCCTAAGCTGACCGACGAAATCGCCACCTAGCCAGAATCCCAAGAGCGATCCTAGTAGAAGCAGCAGGGCGGACGCTCCAAAGAACGCCAAGCTTCCTCGGAACTCCAGAGGAGCCTGTCGAGCCACCCAAGCCAAACCTTCACGTATGTCAGGCTTTGAGGTTCTTTTCATGACCTGCGAAAGACATTCGGCGACTCTTGCTTTCAGCTCGAATGCAAGCCTGTCTTCCAGACTGAAAGCCAGCTTTGAGGCTTTTTCGTAGACCTCAGCCGTTCTCTCGAGGAAGGTATCCCTCTTGAAGGTCGCAGCGCCCTTCATCATGGCATAGGTGAGCACGGCGGCCCTCCACACCTCTCCGTCGGCTTCCAACAGTTCGAGAGACCCCCTGATCACGTCTTCCCTGGTTTTCCCCTCGGCGGTTGCTATTCTGTTCAGCAGACTCTCGACAACTTCGTCGCTCATGTTATTGACGCGTTCCATCATTTCTGATAGCAGGGCTTCCACGATGGCTCTGTCCTTCTCCCAATCCCTTGTCTTCAGCTCTTTGAGCGCCTTGTATCGACCAACCGTTGGAATCCTTAAGGTGAGCTTCTTCTCCGATACAACCAAGGTTCCAGCGACCCAGTCACCTATCCGCCTCCTGTCTGGCCTTGCCAACATCACGAATCCAAGCAGCGCTATGTCAGCCCCCCTCAAGAGCCCTCTGACTAGGGCCTGCATGTAGGAGGCTGGCTTGTAGTCGTCAGATATGACTCTCAGACCCAGAAGCATCTTTCCTACCGTTGCACCCCTGTATCCTTCTAGCAACGCGAAATACGCGGTATAGACGAAGAAGTCGAGGCTGGCGATTGCCCAGAGGCGTAGAAACTCTCCATCGAGGGCCAAGAAGAATAGTGGGCTTGTGATGAACCCCAGGAAAGCTAAGTCGATTAAGAAGGCGCCTATTCTTGCGAGAGCCCCTGCCACGACTTCCCGCGATTGCTCTACCGTGATCGCTCTCGAGATAAAGGATGCTGGCATACCCTCTCCTCAGGGGATTTGAAGAGGATGTAAAAAGTGCTTCACCTGCTCGAAAAGGAGCTAGATCGTTCTCATTTGATTGTTCAAATGCCCCTGATTAAGTAAACTTATTTTAGAAACGACGAGAAGGGATAATTTGGTTTACAATATTGAAGTTGGTTCACCTTGAGGAGAGTGTGAGTACGAGTGTGGCTGGCGTTCTCAGAATCTCATCTTCCGGTCTTGACTGGTTATAACTAACCGAAGCATTTTTATCTAATATCGAGTGGGGAGTTGATAGGTGAAAGGGTTGCCCAGGTATCTACCGAAGGCCCCAGTTGCTAGGATCATCAAGGAGGCCGGCGCAGAGAGAGTAAGCGAGTCTGCAACCGAGACTCTTGTGTACCACCTCGAGAAGTTCGGAATGGAGGTTGCCAAGCAGGCAGCTAACCTAGCAAGGCACGCTGGGAGAAAGACTGTAACTGAGGAGGACATCGACCTAGCTGTTCAGGCGATCTGGACAAAGAAGTAAGGGGGGTGCGTTTAGCCTCCCTTTTCTTTTCTTTCTTTTTGTATCCCTTGAAGGCCTCACATTACTGATGAGACTATTATTCCCTCTGTCCTTCCCCTATTATTGATAAGGCCTTCTGTAGTGTGTCTATGTTGGCTCTAAGCCTAGATAGTTCTGTTTCAATCTTCTCTCTCTTCACGTCATACTCAATTTCTGTGATTTGACCGAGCGCGGCCTTGGCTCTCAGAACCTCTAACTCCTTCTCAAGGTCTCTCATGGCGCGCTTAGACCCCATGAGTTCGTCCTCCAGTTCTGACCTCTTTTCCTCAAGTCTACTTACCAGCTCTTCCTTGAGCCGTATAAGATCGAGGAATAGATCGACGAACGTGTCGTCCGAAATCTCCCCCTTAACGAACAGCTCCTTCAACTTCTCTCTCTTATTCTCCAAGTCCTCCAACTGCCTCAGCATGTCTTGAACAGGCTCGAGTAGATCTGAGACCTCTGAGATCCCCTCCGCGGCTGGCGGAGAGGGCTCAGCGGAGGGACGCTCCTCCGCGGGCATCTCAGGTTCCACCGCTGTGGGTGGCGTCTCTGGAGCGGGCACCTCAGGAGCCGGTTTTTCTTTCGGGGGGAGGGGGGCGGTCTCCTCAGCAAGAAGGCTGTAGACCACACTTTCAACGTCCTCAGCCCTGCTCTCCAAGTCCCCAGCCACAGTTTTGTATTCCTCTTCGCTGATCTCACCCTTCCGCAGGGACTCTCTCAGCCTGATCAGGCTGAGAGCGGACTCCAACTTTACCTTCAGCTGCTCGTACTCGTCCTTCTCTACCTCTCCCAGTAGGTACTTCTCACTCAGTTTGAGCAGGGCCCTCTTCACCTGTTGCTCGTCTAGGCCTGGGAACTCCATCCTCGACCAGCCAAATCTTTGGGGCCTCAAATAATTTTAACTTGCCTCGGAGGGCTCTCAGAACTTTGAGAGGAAAGCAAAGTTGACTAAGCTCCTCTATCTCGTCTTAGATGGCGCGGCAGGAACCGCTGGGAGAGAGACAGCCCTGAAGACCGCTCGAAAACCGGCCTTGGACACGCTGGCGGCGAGGGGAGTCTGCGGACTCACCTACACGATATCTAAGGGGGCCGCTCCCGAGAGCGATGCCGCCGTCTTGTCGATACTCAGCTACGATCCCCAGAGGTATTACACTGGAAGGGGGCCGATAGAAGCCATTGGGGCCGGGCTTACTCTGAAGAGTGGCGAGGTGGCGTTTCGAGCCAACTTCGCGACGGTCGTCCCGCAGAGCCTCAAGATAGTAGACAGGAGAGTGGGCAGAGACCTCTCGACCGAAGAGGCCAGAGAACTTGCTAAAGCCCTGGACGGGATGGAACTCAGCGTTGAAGGCTCGTACGTTAGGGTTAGGGCCACAGTTGGGCACAGGGCTGTTGTAGTCATGGGGGTTGAAGGAGCTTCTCTCTCAGATCAGGTTGATAACACCGATCCAGCCTACGACAGGATCGGCCTCATCAGCGTTGCCGCCATGCAGCCCAGCAAATACCTCAAGAGGTGCAGGCCAATGGAAGACTCGCAGGAGGCTCAATTGACGGCTTCACTCGTCAACGAGTTCAGCCTCAAAGCCATCTCCATACTGGACAAGCACCCGATCAATGGGAGGAGGAGAGAGGAGGGTAGGCTTCCAGCCAATGCAATCCTGCTCAGAGACGCCGGAGCCCGGCTCCCCCCGGTGGAGCCGATCAGCGAGAAATTCGGGCTGAGGTTTGGCGCGGTGGCCGAGATGCCCGTAGAGATAGGCATCTCGCGGATACTGAAGATGGAGGTTGAGGAGGTCCCGCCGCCCAGCGGAGACTTGAGGAAGGACCTGCCGTCGAGGCTCGAGGCTGCGAGGAGGCTCCTTCGGAGAGTGGACGTAGTCTACGTTCACCTTAAGGGGCCTGACGAGCCTGGTCACGATGGAAACCTTGAGGCCAAGGTTCGAGCTATTGAGCTGATCGACGAACTCTTCGTGAAGCCCATGGTGGAGGAGGACGGGCTGGGCGTTGATCTTCCCACTCTGGTCACTTCCGATCACGCCACTCCTTGCTGGGCGAGGACCCACACGGACGACCCCGTTCCAACGTGCGTGGCCTTTGAACGAATTGAGCCAGACCCGGTGAAGAGCTTCGATGAAGATTCCTGCGCAAGAGGGAACTTGGGAATAATAGAGAGGGGGCACCAGCTGCTACCGAGGGTTCTAGAGATGCTCGGAGTTAGTCCCCAAGCCTGACGAATCTTCCCGCGAATGCCGTGTACACGGCCGCCATAAGCGCGCGAAAACGCCCTATCTCCCAATACTCGTGGGCCCAAGGGAAGACTACGAAGACAGCCCTATCTTCGTCACCCATCAGATCGAGGAGCGACCTGATGATCAGGTAGGCGCTCATTATGCCCGCCATCCTCGTAAGCGCCGTGAGGCTGTCGTAGATCAGAAGACCTGAACTCCTGCCGAAGATTTCTCTCCCCAGCCGCATATGATCGTCGAGCGTGGGCTTCAGGTCGCCGCTTTCCGAGAGTATCAGAAGATTTACCTCCCTTCTCAGACCTGCCAGAGGACTCTTCTCCTCACAGACGACGGAGACTTCATACCCTCCTCGGGCTGACCTGGCTGCCAGAGACGCCAAGGGTGTCGCGTAGTCGGCATCAAAAGCGAATTCGATGAGTAAGGTTCTTTCCATCGCCAAGGATCTGTACAACTCAGAGAGGTCCCACGGGTGACCTCGCCTGAATATGCCCAGCGCTCCGGCGAGTGGGCTTGTGAGCGATGCTATAC
>JAVCBV010000035.1:0-3594 GCA_037917695.1 Thermoproteota archaeon
TGAGGAACTCGCGGATCGACTCCACCTCCTCCGGCGTGAACGGCTTAGATGGACCTACGATCAGCAGGGCCGAGTTTGCAGGGCTCTCATATTGAATTAGCCTGAGGTCGCTCAACTCGACCAGGCTCAGGTTCTCACTGGCCTGAGACAGGCCGTTCCAGAAGGGGTTACCTGGGTCAAAGTCGTCTGTGGGAGGGGAGTAGTATATCGCGGCAAGAACCACCAAGACCGCGATGAGCATCCCAAGAATCACGCTCTTATGCACTCGACTCACCCTCCAGAGCGGAACCGATCAGCTCAAGCAAGAGGAGGGCCCTCTCGAGATCTGGCTCCCTCCCTCCATAGACGACCTCCTCTAGCATCATGCTGAGTTCCGAGAAGGGCTCGGCAGCGGCCCCGAGCTTGCCGCGTGTCCTGGCCAGGTACTCTCTCACTGTGTCGCTGGGCCTCATGTCGACTCCAGTCTTAGCTCGAACCGTCTCCACCGCCTTCTGATATACGGCATACATCTCTGGGAGTTCACTCGGCCGAGTCGGGCGAGCGGGCGGTGGAGCGGTCGGCTCAGGAGCCTCGAGCCGGACTCCCTCTCGAGCCAGACCCCGGACAGGCCAGGCCCTCTTCAACAGCAGAGAGCCCAGCGCGATCAGAAGTGAGGTCGCGTAGAGGTTCAGAGTCAGTACATCAACCTCCGTGCTGGCGGTCTCGTACCACGGCTCGCTGGGAACCGCAGCCAAGGTAATGGAGTGTGTTCCCGTCATCGCAGCGGGGCCTGGCTTAACCTCGACGCTGAACCTCCCCAGACAATCCGTCTCGACGCTGTACGACTCGCCGTACCCCTCGACGACCACCCACACGCCGCCGAGCGGGTTCCCCTCCGCCAGAACTACACCCTCAACCTTGGCAGAGGCTAGACCGCTGATCGCCAGCCCAGAAGAGGAGGCCCTAATCTCTAGAGGGATGCGGTAGACCTCGACTGAGATCGATACCTCCTCGGGAGCGTAGACTCCTGAGGCCAACGACCTGACGGTGAGGTTGTGCCACCCCTCCCCAGCCTGCTCAGGGACGCTGAACTCCAGCTCAAACGACCCATCGGGCCAAGTACGGGTCCGCAGCTCCTGCCCAAAGGCCTCTACGACGATATCTAGACCCGTTGCGTCAGACCGGCCCACAAGCGTGATGGACTCCGTCGGCTTGACCCTCCGGCGATCGAGGCTCACGTTTAGGTTGGGGGTGAGGTAGAGCAACCTGATGGGCACCGGACTCGATCTGCACGCTGCCAGCCTCCCAACGTCGTCGCCAGACGGAGTGTACACCGCATAGAGCTTGATCTCGGGCTTGTAGAGGTATGGCACCTGCACCTCGGCGTTGAACCATCCGGATGAGTCAGTTGAAGTTCTGTAGACATGTCCGCCCAGGAGTATGGCGACCTCGCGGTTGGCCACGGGCTCTCCCGCCGCCGTGATCAGAACCCCGGATACCCTCAGGCCGGAGCCCACCCACACCTCTGTCGCATTCACCTCCAAGCTGAGCCTCGTCCTCACCACTTCCTCAAGCTTCCTCTCCTCGATGAGGCTCCTAAGCCCAGATAGCTCCTCTCGGTACCTATTCAGAACCCCACTCAGCTCCTCCACTTGCTCCACGAGCTCTGGGATGTTGAGGTACCTCTGAACCTCCCTAGACGCCAGAACCAGTTCCGCATTGGTGATGTTGGCCTTCATCAGAGAGTAGGTCCCGTTCTCGACGCCAAGCTCAGCCTCCTCTAAGAGGCCCAGCTCCAGCAGGGTCTTCGCTAGAACCAGGTAGTCGTGAGTGGCGTTAAGGAGATCCACCTCCCTGCTCATCAGCTCGTTGAACCTGCTGATTACGTACCTAACGTTGGGAGGCGCGTAGACCTCGATGACCTCACTGAGCTTCAGGCTGGCCTCGGTGTAGTTCTCGGATGCGACCGCCTCTATTACCGCTCGGTAGAGGGAGAGGAACTCCAGAGCCGATGGGCCCTCCTCTCGAACCTCCGACGGGTTAACGTGCCTAAAGATCCCTCGACCCGCCAGAGCCGCCTCTGAGAGGACCATCAACAGCAGGAACAGCCTTAGGGCAGAGTGGCTCAAATTCCCACCGCGCCCCTAGGAACGCGTTCAGTAAGCCCTTCGCAAGCCTCTGTGCCCTTGCCAGCGTAGAAATCCTCCGTCACGGCCACGACCCCGCCAGAATCTCTATGACCCTGCGGGCCACGATCACGAGGAATACGGCGAGCAGAGCGGGGGCTATTGGATCTCTGAACCTCCTCCTAGGTCGGAGGAGGGCTGTGGCCACGAAGTACTCCAGCGTGAATAGGCTGACGTAGAGGTCGAGCCTCGTCTCGCCTAGCGCCGCCAGCGCCGGCACGGTTGCGAACATCATCAGGCCGAGCATGAGGTTGAACGCCGCGTTCTTTGACACCATTATCGAATCACCCTCAGAGTGATCTTCTTCACTCCCTTCTCCTCCGCCTCTGAGGCCACGTACACTGGCCTCTTGAGCGAGGCGGCGGCGACGGCGGCGGCTATGCTGGCCTCTATGGACCCGAATACCCTGACGAACCTACCGGCCGCCACGCCCCCTCTGGGTCTCCTCACCTCGACGATCACGCTGCGGCCGGACCTTACGGCCCTGACAGAGTCGGCAAACTCGGTCAGGTCCACGAGTATCTCGGATAGAGAGGACTCCAGATCGACGGGTCCCTCCACCTTGACAAGCTCGGATATCGGCGGGAGGAGCACAAGGAACGGCCTGCCATCCTCTTCCAAGACGACCCCGCTGGGCTTCTTGGGGCTCTTCGGAGGCTCGGTCCCCACGAGGGGGACGTGGATGTAGACCCTGCCGTCTTCATGAGCTATGTAGTACCCTCTGGCGGAGGCGTTCATCTCCTCCAGCAGAGCCTCGAGCCCGAGGGCGGCCCCCTCGAGGAGCGCCCTAACGGCCGCGGTGGGCACCGGCTGCGTGGGGGTCAGGTAGAGGGAGAGCCCGAGTATCAGAGCACCTATCC
Source organism: Thermoproteota archaeon (assembly GCA_037917695.1). Lineage (GTDB taxonomy): Archaea > Korarchaeota > Korarchaeia > Korarchaeales > Korarchaeaceae > DRBY01. The sequence continues at coordinate 3,026 of JAVCBV010000035.1, forward strand.
CGAGGGCCGTCAGCGGCACGCTGTACAGCAGGAGGTGCGCCAGCAGAGCGAAGGCGGCGCCGAAAGAGGCCAGGCCGAGGCCAAAGGCGTTGAGCCTATCCAAGGGTCATACCTCCCCGTGCGCCAGCAGGTGGTAGGAGTGCTTCCTCACCACAGCCCCCAAGGCCAGAGCGAGCGTCAGGATTGTCAGCGAGGTCACTATGGGGTTCAGCCTTATGCCCCAGGGGGTGTAGTTGAGGACGAGCCCAACGAGAGGCACGATCGCCAGGCTCAGCCCGATGGACAGGGCCAGCCTCTCAAGCTGGCTCAGGTCCTCCTTCTTTGGGTAGAGCAGCTCAATGAGCGAGGCGCCCGGGAGGTAGAGCACGAACACCGAACCCAGCACGTACCTGACGTACCTGAGCGGCCCGAAGGCGTCGCTCAGAGCGATTGAGACGTCCGTCAGCGCGACGGCCAGGGCCAGCAGCCAGAACCAGGTGGACCTCGAGCTGAAGAGGAACTCCAGCGGGCTCTTCGGCGGATTCGGGTCCCTGATCTCCAGCATCCCAGCCTCCCTCAGCGTGTAGACC
>JAVCBV010000011.1:0-3566 GCA_037917695.1 Thermoproteota archaeon
GTAGATGCCCAGATAGACCTTGGTGACGATGTCCTCGCAGATGACCTCCCAGTGCACTATCTGGCCAGAGACACAGACGTCCGGACCGTAGTCCATCATCGGGCTGTAGTGGCCGAAGGCAAGCACCCACTCGCCCGCGTTCCAGTGCTCCTGAGCGACCTCGACCACCGTCGGCGTGTCCTCGGTGAAGGCCAGCACGTCGCAGCCCTCGGCGATCAGGGTCTCGGCGGCCTGCCTGGCCTTGGTTGGGTCGTACCAGGCTCCTATCTTGATGACATGGACCTCACAGTCAGGGCAGACCTCCTTCACGCCGATCGCGAAGGCGTTGATGTGCCTGACCACCTCGGGGATTGTGTGGGCTGCCACGTACCCGATCTTCTTGGTCTTGGTCAGAGCGCCGGCCATCAGTCCGTTGAGGTAGTAGATCTGGTAGAAGTCGGCAAAGTAGGTTCCCATGTTCTTCCATCTCTTGTACCCTGAGCAGTGGAAGAAGATCTTGTCAGGGTACTCCTTAGCCTTCTCGAGGGTCGGGTCCATGAACTCAAAGGAGGTGGTGAATATCAGCTCGTAACCCTGCTGGATCAGCTGGTCTATAACCCTGGGGAGATCCCCAGCCGAGAGCGGACCTTCGACGTAGCCAGTTTCGAGCCAATCGAACTTGTTATCGACGATCTCCCTAGCCTCGTTGTGGGCGTAGGTCCACCCGATATCTCCTATCGGGCCTACGTAAACCCAGGCAGCCTTTAGCTTCTTGACCTCAGGAACTTCAGGGCACGGTGGACAGGTGGGCTCTGGGCACGGCGGGCAAGTGGCAGGTGCCCCCTTGGGGGCCGCGAAGTATCCAATAGCAGCACCTACAATCAGCAGGATGATAGCTACCGCCGCCCACTGACTAGAAGTCATGGCGATGCCCCCCTCAAAAGGGGTTGCTACGGGTGCTAGTAAGGTATCCAATAAATTTTTCTCGGTCGACACGCCGAGAGAGCAGATATCTTGAAGGCTCTATGAACACTGATTGGAAAGCCACCGAAGAGAAAGCTCCTTTGCGTGAAGGCCGGGATCTATTCAAGTCGAATAATGCTGTTTGTTTTTTAGAAATTAAAAAGAAGTGAGAGAGAGTGAAAGAAATTTTGGCTCCTTTAGGCAGATTACTTCTCCCCTCGCACGTATGGCACACCTAGCGCTGCAGGCGCTCCCATCCTCCTTCTCATTCTCTCTGTTGCCCCGGCAACCAAGATCAGAATCGTCAGTGCATAAGGCACCGCTGATAAGAGCCACTCACTTATCCCCAAGTGCAGCTGGAGGCTGTATCCGATCCCCTCTACGATCCCAAAGAAGTAAGAGCCAAAGATCGCTCGAAGCGGGCTCCAGAGTGCGAATATCACCAGAGCTATCGCTATCCATCCCTTTCCCATGAGCAGCACTGTCTCAGTCCAGTTAGTTATTATCGCCAACAGGAGGTGAGCCCCCCCAAGTCCTGCCATAGCCCCACCGAACAGCGTGCACGCGTACCTCACTGCATATACGTTCACTCCCAGCGCGTCGGCTGCAGCAGGATTCTCACCGACCGACCTGATTAATACGCCTATTCTCGTCTTGAAGAGTATGAACCAGAGAAGAACCGCCAAACAGAGGCTCAGGTAGAACAGAGGGTCCTGAGCGAGTAGGGCTCTCCCAATGATAGGTATTTCATCTGCTCCCTTGAACAAGGGCTTCGCAACAAGCTTGGCATTGGCAGGCAGTGGAACGCCTGTGTAACCCCGCGCTATCACGCTAGCCACACCCAAGCCGAACATGGTCAACGCCAGGCCAGAGACGACCTGGTTTCCCCTCAGGTGGATGCTTATTACGGCATGCACCAGCGATATGGCAGCTCCCACTAGCATGGCCGCTGCCACTCCCGCCCAGGGGTTGCCTACCCACAAGGCCACCAAGAACCCAGCAGACCCTCCTGCCATCATCATACCCTCGACTCCAAGGTTGAGGATACCCGACCTCTCTGCGTAAATCTCGCCGAGAGAAGCCAGCAGAAGGGGAGTAGAGACCCTCAAACCTACCCTAAGAATGTTCTCAGCCACCTGAAGGATGTTAGCCTCCAAAGTGCTCACCTCCTTAGGATCTTGACTCTATAGTTTACGAAGAACTCACCCATAACGACGAAGAAGAGGAGGGCTCCGTTGAACATCTGAACGGCAAAGCTAGACAGCTTGAACGTTAAGATAAGGTAGTCGCCACCGGCCATGAGCCCCCCGAAGAAAAAGTTGGCCAATATCTGTCCAAGGATGCTCATACCTCCTAGCCAAGCAGTTATTATGCCGGTGAAGCCGTATCCCCTCGGGAACGTTGGGAGCAGCCTGTGCTGTATCCCAGCTAATTCGTTGGCCCCAGCTATGCCAGCAAGGCCTCCACTTATCAGCATTGCCACGAGCACAGTCTTCGAGTAGCTTATTCCAGCACACCTAGCTGCCTCCGGGTTGTCCCCCAGGACCCTCATCTCGTACCCTATCGGAGTCTTGTACCATAGGAGGTAGACCGCTGCGAGGGAAGCCAGAGATAGAATCAGCGTTGGCCAGCAGATCCTAGTGCCAGCAATACGGGGGATCCAAGCGTTTTCAGCTATGGCAGCGGATTTCGCATATCCACCCCACTGCAGGCCTCCCCACTCCTCTTGAGCCATCCACGGGCCGTGAACCATGTGCTGAAGGATGTAGTACGCGATGTAGTACATCATCAGCGTGGTGATGACCTCGTTTACGTTGAGCTTCGACCTCAGAATCGCTGGAGGTATGGCCCATATCGCTCCGGCCACGAAGCCAGCTATGAAGATCAGCGGGATCAGCACTGTGGAGGGGAGGTCTTGGAACTCCATGGCAACCCAGAATGCTGCCATGGCCCCCATGAGGAACTGTCCTTCTGCTCCTATGTTCCAGAACTTCATGTTGAAGGCCATTGCGAGTCCCGCGCTTATGAGGAGCAGGGGTATCATGTTGACGACGGTCTCTGCCAAGCCCAGCGGGGTTGCGAAGGCGTTGTAGAAGATGGAGTAGTAGACCTCCAGCGGATTCAGGCCCCTGGCCCAGAACACGAGGGCGATGACCACAAGGCCTAGGAGAATTGAGCCCACTCTAATTCCGATTACCAGCTTTTTTGAAGGGGCCACCCTCTTCCTGACGATAATTCTCATCGCTCTTCACCCCACTCAGGCGGCTTGCGAAGTCAGCCTCTTGGCGCCGGCCATCATGAGGCCTAGCTCCTCAATTGTGGTCTCCTCGGGCCGGACCACTCCAACCAACTCGCCGTTGAACATGACTGCCACTCTGTCGCTAAGCTGGAGGATCTCCTCCAGGTCCTCCGAGATCAGCAGGATGGCCCGGCCGCGGCGACGGAGATCGAGCAGCAGACGGTGCACCGCTTCCGTCGCCCCCACATCCAGCCCCCGCGTGGGATGGACCGCGACCATCAGCACCGGTTCGGTCGAGATCTCCCGGGCAAGGAGCGTCCGCTGGAGGTTGCCGCCGGAGAGCAGGCGCACCGGGAGTTCCAGGCTTGGCGTGATCACCTCGAAC
>JAVCBV010000176.1:0-3551 GCA_037917695.1 Thermoproteota archaeon
TCAGAGCTCCATTGGGGTCGTGGGTGATGAAGTGGTACCTGTCCTTTGGCCTCCAGACACCGGAGGCGAAGAGGTCAGGCCCCTTGTGACCAGCGGTGGCGGCGCCCCAGAGTATGTCCCCTTTCCACTCTGCCTCAGGGAACACATTGCCCTTCATCGGAGACCTGAACTTCTCCCAGCCCTGCCTGTTGTCCGGAGGATAATATAGGAAGCCCCCAACGACGTTCGACGGCTGGGCGCCAAGCAGAGTGAGCAAGTGGGCTACGTCCGCGTAGTTGTAAGTCCTCTCGTGAGAGTGCGGGTCTAGGGAGAAGCCCAGAGAGCTCAGGAACTGGACCACGTTCATCCCGTTTGTGTTTGCCCTGACCTCCCCGACGTCATATCGCCTAGTTGCCTCCAAGAAGTTCCACTCGGACTGCCAGTCGAACGCCGCGCCGTACATGGACACGAGCTTCGCGAACTTGACTAACTGGTCCCGCCACTGGAAGTATGTGTCTGGGTCGGCCGCGAAGTCTGGATTAGTCGGCGGGTCCTCATTGTGCATGACGATGGTGACGTAGATGGGGTAGGGCTTGGGCCCGCCGTAGAAGAAGTCGTAGGCTATGTCAACAGCCCTCTCTATCGACTCAACCTCCTCCTCGGTCGGGTAAAGGTAGAGGGTGACGTTGCGCCTGTCGTAGGTCACGTTCTCCGGCCCGTAGTTCAGCCTGACCCTGAACCCCAGCTGGGCCATGGTGTTCACCATCAGGATGCTGTGGTCGTAGTTGGGCTGGACGTGGTCTCTGTCGCTCTGGAGCCTAACGTAGAGGCCCACCTCAGTTGGGCTGACCCTCTCGATCAGCCTGACTGCCTCCCTCTCCTCCCAGTAGGCGTTGTCGTAGCAGCTCCCCGGCTCTCCAGAGTACCCGCTCTGAATCCTCCGCCAGATCTCCTCCTTGACCCTGTCGAGCTCCTCGTCGAGAACGCTCCTTATCTGCTCCTTGGGGATCTCGCCGCAGTAGACCTGAGCGAAGATCCTGTCGGAGGGCCCCTCCCAGTCCACCCACAGCTCGATGGGCATGTCGTAGTCCGCCAGGGCCCCAGAGACCATGGCCACGCCGAAGGAGAAGCTCAGCACGCCAACCCTGCCGTCTCCCCTCTGCTTGGCCAGCAGGTAGAGCTGGTAGAGCGTAGCCTGATCCAGCCTGCCGTAGTCGTTAGGCTCGCCCTCGCTCTCTCCCCTGCCCAGCGGGTCGAAGGTCACGACGAGGAAGCCCTTAGAGGCGGCGTACAGGGCTCCACCACCCTTCTCAAAGATCTCAGAGTCGCCGCCCCTGCCTGGAACCATGATCAGGGCTGGCCAAGTTCCCTCCATGTAGTACAGCCTAGCTCTCTGCTTGTCTCCGGTGAGCGGGTTTACTATGAAGAACTCCTCGACGCGGATCCTCTTCCCCTCGTACTCCACCTCTCCCACGCTGAGTTCAACTATGTCGGCTGTGACTGGCTGGGTCGTCTCGCCAGGCTGAGTCTCACTCTCTGCAGGAGCATGTAGATTGTAGATCACGAACGCTCCGGCAGCTCCAGCCAAGATGAGGAGGATTAGCAGGGCTACAGCAGCACCTCTAGACAAAGCTTACACCGAGTAAAGTGAGTCCGGCGAATATAGATTCGTTGGGAATGCGTTGTATAGACGAATGATCTGTCGGGAAAGGTGTGGGGGTAGTGAGCGGTGAGGGGCACTAACCGCTAGCAGTCCGCCGACCAACACCGATCACAGTGTGCTTGTACCTCTAGGCGTCTAATGCTCTCCCCGAGTGAGAGCCTGAGGGGACTCTCACCTGTAGATGCGCGGCGCTACGCGATTCAGCGCCCCTCCGCCGATTTGAGAGCGTTCCTCCTCTAGCGCCGTATCTCCTCCCCCGGAGTTCGAAGCGTAACTCTCGTAGAGGAGATAGGAGTACTTGAACCCGCTGGTCGATAGGATAGCGTGCTGCTTGCCCGTGGCGAACTGCCCCTCAGGGTTGCCCTCGAACCAGAAGTACTCCGAGCCAGCCCGGAACTGCTGCTCCGCTATCTCGAGGTACGTGGAGTTGCCGGAGTACTCCCAGGCGTAGACAAAGGCGTCGCTTATCACGAGCATCCAGGCGTTGGCTCCGCCTCCCGGGCTCCAGTCGCTGACCCTACCATCCCCCCACCACCTGTAGACGAAGTGGGGCCCGCTGAAGGCCGAGTCGCCCGACGCATGGTACGCGTATCTCAACATCCAGTCCGCGTAGCCCAGCAGAGAACTCCTGGCCTCCTCGTCTATCTCGCCCGTGAGTTCCCGCACCAGGTCTAGGTACTTACCCAGCGCGACCATGAGCATCGCCTGCTGCCACGGGGCCACGGACCTCCCAGCGTAGTCCGAGACCGGCCCATTCTTGTACCACTTCTTGTTGAAGTGCGACTCCTCGACGACCTTCTTCGCAGCTTCTAGGAACCTCTCGTCCCACGTCGCCTGATACGCGGCGAGCAAGATCTCCAGGGCGTTTGCCGCTGCCCTGGCCTCATCGCTCGTGGTCCCGGTGTACCCCGGCTCGCCCGGCCCATTCATCACTCTCCAGTAAGTGTTCTCGGCGACCTCCATGGCCGCCTCGAGGACCTTCTCGTAGCCGGTCAAGTAGTAGTAGAGGAACAGCCCTCTGACGAACTGGAACTCTAGACTTGGCGAGGCGCCCCTGTGAGGGTTGACGATCCCGCTCTCGCCGTGAGGAGTGTGCCAGAACATCCCTCCCCAGCACCACTGGATCCAGTAGGACGAGGGCTGGGAGGGGTCTCCCCAGTGGACGTGCAGAATGTCGATGTCGGCCGTGTGCCTGACGGCCTGCTCTCCGAGGAGCCACCACCTACGAGAGTTCAGGTCGTCGCTGCCTAGGAGCCTCAGGCTCTGAACCAGCATACCGTACTCGAAGTCGTACTGTAGGTTCGTCTGCCCAGTCCCGCCGTCCTCGTCCACGACCCTGACGTCTCCAAAGTTCATCCACCCGTAGAAGTCTACGCTCTCGCGGGCGTCGAACAGGTTGGCCGCGTACGGCCCGGCGGTCCCGTTGACCGCCGCAGCGTTGTTTAGCTCGTAGTAGTACAGTATCTGAGGGCTGTAAGGAGGCCACTTCTCGTACAGGCCGTGCTCGAGGTAGAGCTCGGCAGGCCCCCTCGCTTGCAGCGGGTCAAAGAGAGCGCGCACGACGTTGGCGTCAGACTCGCTGAATCGACCGCCGTGGAAGTGTAAGAAGATCTCGTGAGTCTTGTGCTCGCCGGCCCTGTGCTCGAAGGGTTGAGAGAAGAACTTGGGCATGAGCCTCACGAAGACGACCCCGTCGCTGGTCAGCTCGATCGCGCTGGGGTAGCTCTCCCAAAAGTACCTCTTGCCGACCGTCAGGCCGAAGTCCTCAAAGGATAGGTCGGCCCAGCCTTCCGCCCTTAGGCCCCTGTAGAGCTCCTTCCCATCGGCAACGACTACGTATCCTCTGAACGTAGTTCCCGGCCACCTATCCCAGTCTTGGCCACCACTGGAGTCTTGATAGACGTAGGCG
>JAVCBV010000154.1:0-3546 GCA_037917695.1 Thermoproteota archaeon
AGCGCCTTTGCTAGAGCCACTCCCCCTATCCCAGTCCCGCCGCAGAATCCAGTACTCTAACAGTCCCTCTGCCCGCTACATCGGAGATCCACTCGTGCTCCCTCAGGGACCTGAACCTCTCCAGCGCTCTCTCGTATCTAGCCCTGCCCTCCTTCGACCAAGGATCCTCTGGCCATCTCAGCAACCTGTAGAGCCTGGAGAGATCCTCCGACATTGCAGCTGTGGGGCCTGCCAGCAGCAATAAGCCTTCTGATCTCAAGCCCGGGTCAGGTCCTCCTACGCCTGACGGTGAAGTAGTTCACCTTGTCACACTCCGTGCAGGTCAGGTAGATCCCGTACCTCCCCCTCCGCGGGATGACGGGGGCTCCGCACTCCCTGCACCTGAGCGGGGTCTTGGGGCAGTTGCCAAGGCACCTAGTGTAACTGAGCCTCTTTCCAGCCTTGGTCCTCACTCTCCCCCTGACGAGCGGGAGGCCGCACGAGCAGCTCTCCTGGAGGATCTCCTCTCCCGGGTAGAGGTTGAACTTCACCTCGCAGTCTGGGTAGGCAGAGCAGGAGACGAACCTACCGTACCTCGACCTCTTCACCACCAAAGGGGCTCCACAGCTTGGACACGTACCGGCCTGCCTACCCGCCCTCCTGTGCTCCCTGACCGCCTCTGCCAGACTCTGGCCAACCTCCAGCCCCCTCGACCTGAACTCCTCCACGATCTCCCTGAGCCTGGCCAGAGTGGTCTTTAGGAACTCCTCAGGTTCCATCTTGCCTAACTCTATCTCCTGCATCGCCTTGTCCAGCTGAGCCGTCAGTTCTGGACTGACGATCTCTGGAGCGCTCTCTTCCAAGGTCCTGATGACTGCCTCCCCTATTGGTGTTGGCTTGAAGCTCTTCCCCTCCACGTATCCCCTCTCCCTCAGGATGTCGAGGATCTGAGCCCTCGTGTTCTTGGTTCCCAGGCCCAGCCTCTCCATCTCCCTGATAAGGCTCCTCGGCGTGTACCTCGGGGGCGGCTGCGTCTCCTTCTCCTCGATTCTGACGTCGATGCACCTGAGCTCCTCGCCGCTCTCGACCCTCGGGAGTTCTCTCTCCTTGGGCTTCGCGTAGGGGTATACCCTTCTCCACCCCGGCTCTAGGACAACTCTCCCCGTGGCCCTGAAGGGGTGCGACTCGACCACGACATCCACGCGGGTTCTCCTATCCCTCCCGTCTGGAGCTAGCGTGGCTAGAACCCTCCTGGCAATGATCTCGTACACCTTGGCGTGCCTCTTCGTCGGTAGATCCTCCGGCCCCTTTGGAGCGCCAACGATGTGGATGCACGGGTGCGCCGGATCCTCCTTCTTACCCTCGACGGGCTTTGGCCTCATGTTCTCCAAGACCCACTTTGCATCGTTCTTCAGGGGCTCCCAGCTCTGAATGACCTTCACCATTGCTTCAAAGTCCCTCTTGCTCCACTCCTTCGGGTACCTCTGACTCTCAGTTCCTATGTAGCTAATCAGACCTGCCTCGTAGAGCTGCTGGGCTATTCCGGTCGTCCTGTCAGCTATCTGCCTTGGAGTAAGGCCCGTGATCCTGCTGACCTCAACCTGCAAGTCCGTGCCGTTGAAGGGCGGGGGCGGTACAACCTTCACCTCTCTGGAGGTCACCTGCGCCGGCCCTGACTTTCCCAGCACTTCCAACTTGATCCTCTCGGCCAGGCTTTTGTCCCATATCCGGTCCTGCCCCTCCGGAGGGAGTGCCTCCGCCTCGAACGTCTCGCCCCGGGGAGTCTCGAAGACGCCGACGACCACGTAGTACTTTCTAGGGACGAACTCTCTGATCTCCCTCTCCCTCTGGACTATCAACGCAAGAGCGGGGCTCTGGACCCTCCCACCAGAGAGGACCTTCACCCAGCTGTGCTCCCTCGTGCTGAGCGTGAGAGCCCTGGTCACGTTGGCCCCCCACTCAAGGTCGAGCACTCTTCTAGCCCAGCCAGCGTTTGCCCTCGGGTAGTCGAATGGCTTGAGATCTGAGAAAGCCCTCCTTATGGCTTCCGGCGTCAGGGCCGAGAACTCGGCCCTCAAGATCTCTTTCTCCCCCTCCCAGCCGAGGTAGCGTACGATCTCCAGGCCAATGGCGGAGCCCTCCGTGTCCAAGTCGGTGGCGACTATTACGCTGTCTGCATCCTCGCCCTCCCTCTTTATCGCCCTGAGGTAGGCTCCCTTGCCCCTTATCGGCCTATAAACAAGCTTCTCCGGCGGGTAGATTACTGGGAAGGTCCACTTGCCTCCAGAGTCTGGGAAGTCGAGCTCGAGCATGTGGCCGGAGGCCGGTACCACGACCCAGTTGTCGCCATCTCGCTCGAACCTGTAGATTGGGACTCGATCTCTGCGCTCGGCTCTGATTCCCTTCCCGCCAAGCGCCTCCGCTATCTTCTTGGCGACCCTGGGCTTCTCGGTGATTACGAGGACCTTCGCCATGTTCCGGGGGCCCGGCGCCTCACGACTTAAGAGGTTGCCGGTCAGCGAGTCCTCGCCTACCTGACGCGAGTTGACGACTCAGCTCCCGCGTCAAGCCTGGAGAGGGTGACGTCTGAGGCTGTGGCTGGCCCCTTCCTCACACCAAGCGACCTGCGATCCTTTGCGGTGAGATTGGGCGAGCTCCACTATGGTCTCGTAGGTCTGGAACTCGGGCGCCAGGCTGTCGTAGAAGCCATACCTCCCGAGTGAGAGCACGACGGCGTCGACTCCCATGTAGCCCCCGTGGAAGGGGTAGATGAATATGATCCCCCTAGAGCGGAAGAATGTGTCTGCCTTCCTGAGGAACTCCCTCTGCTGCTCGGGGGTCAAGTTCTGACTGAAGGCTCCCAGTGGAGTTCTAACGGTGCTCGCCCAGTCGATGAACGCGAAGATTGGGACATCGCCCATGTTCCCCCTCACCAGATCAACGATCTCGCTCCACCTAGTCTCGTTGAACTCCATGGTCAGCACCTCTCTGATTGTCGGGGCGACCGTCACGAAGTCGAGGTCAGGCGGGTCGTAAGGGAACTTCGCAGCCGTCCACCAGCTCCCCACGTAGATGTACCTACCCTTTGACTCCCCGTAGGCGTGCATCTCATCCACGATCTTTCGGGCTGCCTCAAGGGCGTCTCTCACGGCCGGGTGCCCTGGATCCCTGGTGAGGAACTCCATGATCCTGGCCTGCGTAAACAGCATGTCTATCCAGATGGCGTCGGTTCCGCGGTCGATCTGCTCCTTGGCCCAGCCCAATAGGAGTTCTTGGAAGTCCTCGTTCGTTATGTCGGGGAAGTACGCGTCGGCCTCCTCGGGATCGTATTCCGCGCAGTTCAGCTCACGGTCCACCCACAGGTGGGTCTTGCCGAACTCGCACTGAAACCTCTCCTTCGAGACGTTGATGCCCCACTTGCTCGGGTCCAGGGCCAGCTCCCAAGTCTCCGGATACTCCAAGATCTCGCCAGTCCTAGGGTTCCGCTCGTGCTTCCTCCACACCTTCTGGGCTGGAACGGCCCCGCAGAATATCAGATCTGGCTTGGCCTCCTTTATGGCGACGATC
>JAVCBV010000003.1:0-3493 GCA_037917695.1 Thermoproteota archaeon
GCCCTGAGGGCCCTCACCATCATCTCGTATCGCTCGTCTATAGTTAGAGGGTTCTTCAAGGTGAACGCTATCTGAGAGGAGCCCAGCCCTATGACTATCTCCTCTGCGAACCGCATGGCGTACCTGATCGCGTGCAGGTGCCCGTAGTGGAGGGGCTGGAACCGCCCGACCACGAGGGCCCTAGAAGGCCTCGCCTGGCTCACGAGTGGACATGCTGACGTCGACCGTTTAATCCTTTTTCCAATCATTACGCAGGCCTAGCCGAATCGAGTCCTCCCGCTGCGCCTTAGAATGGCAGTCCAGAGACTGGTGTGCTGGCAGAAAGAGGAGAGGTTGAGTGGAAAGGAGAGCTCTTCCTTCACGTGGAGGACCTCGATGAACGCCGCAGACGGCGCCCCGCCCAGATTTGAGCAACCAAGCCAGACGCTCAAGTGAGCGTAGTCCCACGATTCTGTCGTGCTCGAGGCGATCGCCACGGGCTCGACCTTGAGGAAGGGAACGGGAGAGTCAAGCGGAGAGTCCGCTGGATAAGGTGGGAACTCCCAGCTCACCTCCCCAGGCGGAATGGTCGTCGGAGGGGCGGAGCTCGGGGGCATCGTCTCTGTGGCTGTGGGTTTGGGAGAACTCGGAGGTGGCTGGGTCGTGGACGGGGGCTTCGTCACGACCTCAGGAGGCTCCTCCAGCTTTCCCCTCAGGAATACGTCGATGCTGGGCCACAGCAGGTAGGCCAAGAGGAGCGCAGCTGCGGCGCCGAGACCGGCCTTCAAAAGGGTCCGTCTCTTCCCATCAACATCAGGCTGGCCCTCCTCTCCTTCCTTCGTCTGCACATCGCTTGACAAAGGTTCACAACTCCAACGGCAGACGAGAAGAACCCGTCTGAACTATCTGTGCCGCGACGCCTCCGCATTAAAAGCGACGGTTTGACTTCCGAACCGGTTGCAATTGTAGGTCGTGAAACAGACATTTCGCGACAACGCTGGCAGTCGATGCTCCTGGGGGGTAGAGGCGTCCGCGAGGGCTAAGGCAGTGGTTCTGCTAACCTCCTAGAGCGACCAGCGATGCTAGGGCCAGAGCCATCCCTCCAGAGATAGCCAAGGCCCCAACGTGGGCCGCAAGCTCCACCGACCTGAACCTACCCGGAGACGCGGCCGTCGCCACCGAACACAACATCGACGCCACTAGGAAGGGCAAGCCCCACACGGGCACGTTGACCAGCATCCTGGCGCCGAGGGACAGCGAGAGGCTGGCTGCCCTGAGGGGGTGGAGGCCCCAGCGGGCCCAGCACTCAACCAGGAAGCTGGCCTCCGCTCCCAGCAGCAGGCCCAGCAGGTTAGCCCTGGCCACTCTCAGTCTCGCGAGTGGGTTCATTCTCCTCTCCAGTCGGTAGTGAGCGTACGTCATGGCTGTGGGGACTGCAAGCGTCAGCAGGGCCGAGTAAAGCATGTGACCTGTCGAGGCCAGGAACTCCATGGGGACTAGCAGGAGGGGCCAGACCAGGGCCCCGGCTATCACGTGGAAGATGTACTCAGACTTCTCTACTCTCGTCCGACCGAGCTGAGATCCTCCACCTGCGCTGAGAGGCTGGCGTAGATCCAACCCGCGTCATTGGGCTGGGTAGATCTCAAAAAGGATAGCGCCGTCAATGGTCGTCCTGTCTAAGTAGTTCTACTCTGTCAGGGATCCAGCTCGGCCAGGAGCCTGGCGGCCTCAGCTGCACTCTCCACGTTGAAGTCCCCTTTTGCCCTCTCGCCCACGATGACCGTGATGCATCCGAGCCTCCTCCCGGCCTCGGCGTCCCAGGGCAGGTCCCCCACCATGGCCGCCTCCCCAGGCTTCACCCTCAGCCTCTGCAGGACCATCCTGAGCTGCTCCTCCCTCGAGAGGCTGTCTTCCCTGGTTATCACCAGGTCGAAGAGGTCCCCCACTCCGAGACCCTCCAGGGCCGTCAGCGCCGGCCTCCTGGCTTGGAGAGTGACTAGCGCCAGCTTTGCGCCGGCTGACTTGAGCTCCTCCAGCGCCGCCCTCAGCTCTGGGTCCGGCTTAGCCTCCCTGGCCGCCTCTAGCTCAGCCTCCTCCACGATCTTGAAGGCCCTCTCCTCCAGCTCCTTGTTCTCTCCAGCCGCGACGGGGATGCTCGGGCCGAGAGGCTTGAGAGGGTGGTCGGTGCCCATGAACTCCCTGACCCTCGCGCGAAGCTCATCCCAGTCTATGGGGAGATGCGCCAGAGTGCCGTCGAGGTCGAAGACAGCCAGCTTGACCCTCACGCGTGGCCGGGCCCGGGGACACGATATATAGGGCTGGGTCGAAAGGGTTATATCGCCTGTGCTATAAGTCCCCTCCGGAGCCCCGTGGTGTAGCCAGGTCAAGCACGCCGGGCTCTGGACCCGGCGACCCCGGTTCGAATCCGGGCGGGGCTACCAATCCATATTCTAACTCCTTATCCAATTGAAGCTGTGTCGCACTCTAGCCTTCGCCTCGCCCTTGAGTGTGATCCCTACCAGCTCGCAGCCGCGCTAGATCCACCCTCCGCGAGATCGATCCGTGTGAACCAGCTGAGCAGAGTCCCGCAAACCTCGAGCGGAGCCATATCGACCGTGGGGGCCTCCACCCAGCCGTTATGCGGCCGTGGTGAGCTTATGTCCCTCGGCCTCCGCGTCAAGCTTCACGCCTTTTCGTCCGAGCGAGGCAGTGTGGGGAGGGAACAAACGATCGACTTTGCCGCCGCGCTAGACCCTCGACCTGGGTCTCACCCCCTCCTAGGCCTGGAGCGGATCAAGAGGACGCCTGCCGACAGCGCCAAGAGGACCGCAGCTATTGCCAGGGGAACCGCCAGCCCCTTCAAAGTCTCTAGATATCTCGCGAGCCCTCTCGCCTCCCTATGTGGGCGCTCCGCCAGCCAGCCTCGCACGCTCGGATCTAGCGGGTTCGGGTCCTCCCCGTCGGGGACTCCGTCTCCGTCCGAGTCGGCCGACCCGGGATCCGTGTGGAAGAGTCCCTCCTCGATGTCGTCCGAGATTCCGTCTCCGTCCGAGTCCACCTCGTCGGCTGACGCCCGCGGCGCCACCCTGACAAGCACGTAATCTGGATATGATGTCCTCTCCCCGTCTGAGACCTCGAGCTCAACCCACCATGCGCCGACCGGAAACGTGAGGTTCGGGGTCTCCCCGGTCGCAGCGCCGCCCCCTTCGTAGAATCCGCCAGTCCACTCGAACTCCAGCGGCCTGCCGCGGAGGGAGTACGATCCCGTCCCATTCAGTACGACGCTCGCATTCCCGCTGGGACCGGCCACCGCGAATACGTCGGGTCCCGCGTCTGCCACAGGGCCCTCAAGTCCAGGAGACAGGTCGACCGTCTCGTCCCAGCTGCCGTCCCCGTCCCCGTCGATCATTACCTTGACCCTCCCTAACGAATCCCAGCTTGGGACGATGCGGTGCACCTCTCCTGGGTCTATCGTCAGTCCGTCCCTCGAGAACTCGAAGGTCCGGTTGGGCAG
>JAVCBV010000033.1:0-3489 GCA_037917695.1 Thermoproteota archaeon
ATAATAAACATTAGCAGCCCGGCGTTAATCAATTAGCTCGTTGAGATCTAAGATCACCTGACGGCCCAGAACTCGGCGAACTATCTTCACAGGAATTCTCCCTAGCTTTAACTCTAGCTCTGCGAGCTCGACAGGGTCTGTGACGCCCTCAGGAATCTCATCGTCCTTAAGAAAGAGAGGGGAGCCGGCGGCGATCTGCTGGGCTCTAAACGCGATGATCCTGGTTTTCTCGTACTTCGTCAGCCTCCTTGGGCCCAGCAGATCGCCTTCACTCAATTTACTCTTCCTCCTCCTCACCCTCCTTGCCGAACTTCTTGGCAGAGGCAGCTATGATGTCGTCGATCTTAAGGATGGTCTCTGCGAACTCGGCGGCCGACTCGATCGCGTTCTCAATGACTCTAGCGGGCTCTATCACGTCTTTGGCCTTCATATCGGTTATCTCGCCCGTGAACACGTCGAATCCGTAGGTGGTCTTGCCCTCGGTGTGGGCCTTGACGAGCTCAGCCATGAGAACCACCGGGTCCTTACCGGAGTTCTCGATCAACGTTCTCGGAATCACCTCTATGGCCTCTGCGAACTTCTGAACGATGGCCTGCTCCTTTCCGCCCAGCTGCTGAGCGTACTCCTTCAGCCTCAGAGCCAGCTCCATCTGTATGGCTCCGCCACCAACGACGATCTTGCCGTCCTCGATAACGTCCCTGACCACGCTGAGGGCGTCGTGTACGGTTCTCTCGGTCTCATCTATGACCTGCTTGGAGCCTCCCCTGATCAGTATAGACACCGCCTTAGGGTTCTTGCATCCCTCGACGAACACCATCTTGTCCTCTCCGACCCGCCTCTCCTCAACGCGCTCTGCATAGCCGAGGTCGTCGGGCCTGATCTCCTTCACATTCACGACGATCTTGGCCCCGGTTGCCTTCGCCAGCTTCTCCATGTCGGATTTCCTGACCCTCCTTACTGCCAGTATTCCCCTCCTCGCTAGGAAGTGCTGGGCTACGTCGTCAATGCCCTTCTGGCAGAACACCACATTGGCCCCAGCCTCAGCTATCTTATCCACCAATTCCCTGAGCATCTCCTTCTCCTGCTCCAAGAACCCCTTGATCTGAGTCGGCGAGACGACCCTGATCTTGGAGGAGATCTCTGGCTTCTTGACCTCTAGTGCGCTCTCGATGAGGGCTATCTTCGCGTCAGTGATCAGCCTCGGCATCCCTGGATGGACGACCTCCTTGTCGATGACCAGACCCCTGATCAGGGCCGTGTCGAAGATCGACCCGCCCTCCTTCTTCTCCCTCTTTATGTTGTCAAGGTCTACAACCCTCTTGCCGTCCTTCTCCTCAACGACGGCCAGGGCTGCCTCAGATGTTATCTCCGCCAGATGCTCCTTGGCGTGGGCCACGGCCTTGGAGCCCATCGCGAGCTTGGCTATCTTCTTCAGGATCTCCTTGTCGTTCCAGGGGACGTCGATGGCCAGCTCGTCGATCAGCTCAGAGGCCTTCCTGGCGGCCTTCCTGTAGCCTTCTATTATCAGAGTCGGGTGTATTCCAAGGTCCATCAGCTCCTCAGCCCTGGCGAGGAGTTCGCCAGCGAGCATGACCACGGTGGTGGTCCCGTCTCCAGCAACCTGCTCCTGACTTTTAGCCAAGTCTACCATCATCTTCGCTGTTGGGTGCTCCACCTCGATCTCCTTCATCACGGTGGCCCCATCGCTGGTGATTATGACGTCGCCAAACGGATCGACGAGCATCTTCTGCATGCCCTTTGGACCTAGAGTGCTCTTCACGGCCTCGGCGATAGCTTTCGCTACCGTGATGTTGAGTCTCACGGCCTCTCGTCCTCTCGTCCTAGAGGTACCCTCCTTCAGTATCAGGACTGGAATGGCTCCTCCTACCCCTCCTCCAGCCATTGCCATATGATTCACCCCCCTCCTTAGATACGCTCTTTCAGCCACTTCGATATGCGAAGGGCTTGGCGTGACTATCGCGCTGTACCCCATTTAAAACCATTTACCAATAGCTCCGAGACCCCAAGAGTGGCTACAGCGCTGTTTTAATCCACCGTCAGGTGTCAGAAGTCTCGTTGACATCAGCATTTGACCTGCTGCCGCCAGAGATCAGGTCTGCGCTGGCTGCCAGGGGGATAGTGGAGCCTACTCCCGCGCAGGAGGAGGCCATCCCCCTAATCCTCAGCGGGAAGAATGTCTTGCTGATCGCCCCGACTGGTTATGGAAAAACAGAGGCGGCAGTGCTCCCTCTCCTAGCGCGAATAACCCGAGAGTCGTCTCGAGGAGAGGGAATCAAGCTGCTCTATGTCTCGCCTCTGAGGGCTCTGAATAGAGACTTGGAGGACAGGATAAGGTGGATGGCCCAGAGCGTTGGTCTGTCTATTGCGGTTCGGCACGGAGACACAACTCAGTCCGAGAGGCGGAGGCAGGCCGTCCAACCACCGGATGTCCTCGTCACAACTCCAGAGACACTCCAAGTCCTCTTGGTGGGCAGGAGACTGCGAGCTCACATGAAGGCGATACGAGCAGTCGTTGTAGACGAAGTTCACGAACTCGTCGACGATAAGAGGGGAGTACAACTCTCGGCAGCTTTAGAGAGACTAAAAGAGCTTGTTGGAAGGCGTTTTCAGATAGTGGCGCTCTCAGCAACGGTAGGAGATCCTGAACTCGTTGGAAAGGTCTTCTTTGATGGAGAGCCCTTCCAGATAGTCGACGTGACAGCGACAAAGGAGATGGAACTCAAAGTCCTCTACCCAGAAGTCACGGGCGAAGACGTTGAGGTGGCGAGCAGCGCTGCGACCGATCCATGGGTCGTGTCTCGTCTCAGGACCATCATGTCGATAGTCTCAAAGAGCGGGTCAACTCTACTCTTCACCAACACAAGATCTGCGGCCGAGGCTCTCGGCCACAGGCTCTCGAGGTGGTTCCCCAAGCTGGCTGTCGCGGTTCACCACAGCTCACTCTCGAGAGACATTAGGGTAGAAGTAGAGAAGGCCCTCAAGAGCGGTGAGCTGAACACCCTCGTCTCCACAAGCTCCCTAGAGCTGGGCATCGACGTGGGTCACGTGGACCTCGTGATTCAGTACATGTCGCCGAGGCAGGCCACTAGGCTCGTGCAGAGGGTTGGGAGAAGCGGCCACAGGGTTGGGGAGGTTAGCAGGGGAGTGATCATAGCCTCGGATCCGGACGAATTTCTAGAAGCTCTAGCGCTATGCAGGCGAGCCAAGTCGGGTGAGTTAGAGGAACCCAAGGTCCCGCAGAAGCCCCTCGACGTGGCACTTCACCAGGTCGTTGGGATGTTGTTGGAGTACCGGAGTCTTCCCACGAGGAGAGCGCTGGCCACACTCAGGAGGGCCTATCCCTTCAGAGCGCTCAGTAGAGAAGAACTCCTCAGAACGCTGAGGTACATCCACTCGACTTGGAATAGGCCCCTCTGGCTGTCCGACGATGGAGAACTTGTCTCGCTCCCCGCTAGGAGAGAAAACGCC
>JAVCBV010000101.1:0-3464 GCA_037917695.1 Thermoproteota archaeon
TCCTGCTCTACGGACCCCCAGGCTGCGGCAAGACGCTCCTCGCCAAGGCAGTCGCCACAGAGAGCGAGGCCAACTTCATCAGCGTGAAGGGGCCGGAGCTGTTGAGCAAGTGGGTCGGAGAGAGCGAGAAGGCTGTCAGGGAGGTGTTCAGGAAGGCCAGGCAGGCCGCGCCCTGTGTCATATTCTTCGACGAGATAGACGCGCTTGCCCCAGCCAGGGGATCGGGTATAGGAGACAGCAGGGTGACGGAGAGAGTGATCAGCCAGCTGCTCACAGAGCTGGACGGAATCGAGGAGCTGAAGGATGTCGTGGTCTTGGCGGCAACCAACAGGCCTGACCTGCTGGACCCCGCGCTGCTAAGGCCTGGTAGGTTCGACAGGCTGATCTACGTGCCCCCGCCAGATGAGAAGGCCAGGCTGGAGATACTCAAGATACACATGAGGAGCAAGCCCCTGGCAGAGGACGTCGATTTGGAGGAGATCGCGAAGAAGACTGAGGGGTACACGGGCGCTGACCTAGAGGCCCTCTGCGACACGGCTGCCCTGCTGGCGATAAGAGAGCTCGTTGAGAAGTATCCAGATCCGGAGGAGGCAAAAAGACATGCGGACGAGCTGAAGATAACGAAGAGGCACTTCGAGGAGGCCATGAAGAAGGTAAGGCCGATGTCAACGGCGGAGATGGAGAGATACCGGAAGATAGCGGAGGAGTTTGCCAGGAGAACTGGCGCAGTTCTGGGAGGGCCAGAGGAGAGGGGCGCTCCATCAATCTACGGGTAAGGGGGTAGTAGGCAGCCGCACTACCCCCTCTGCTGGCAGAGCTGGGCTAAGCGGAGATCGCATGACAATTAAGTTCCCTCCTGAGATTCCTGCAGATGAGTGAGTCTAGGTGAGACACAGACACAGGTGGAGAGGCTCAAGGCCTCGCGGCCTTCTATGCTTTCCAAAAGATCGGGGGGTATACTGGGGCTCGCCGTCCGTGGGCCATCTCCCATCCTACACTCCCTGGACTGGCGTTTCGGCGAACTGGTGGATCTTGAAGCCGTATAGTAGAGGGTTCCCTCGGAGGTCTATCCAAATCTCGCCGAGTCGGCAGAGAGGGATCTCCTACTCCAAGGTCGAGCGGATATACGCGCTTCTCCCTAAGATGAATTGCGGCCTCTGCGGGTTCCCTAACTGCAGAGCGTGCGCTCAAGCGATAGCTTCTGGGCATGCACAGCCAGACGCGTGCAGGGTCGCTGGCCCAATGCTGGCTCCCGAGATAGAGAAGATACTGAGGGAGAGCTAGAACTACTCATGAGAATCTCGATGCGCTCGTCAGAGCCCCTATTGTAAGTGAAAATAGACGCTGCAGATATTATCTTCCCGCCTCCCTCCTCTGGTGTGTTGGATATGTCGGGACAAGAGTTCAACCTGTTGGTCACGACTCCCCGGAACATGGAGATAGCTGCTATTCACGAGATAGAGGCGGCCCTCAGAGATCTTGGGGACTCGAACCCAGAAGCCTGGCCCAGCACGGTGAAGGGAGTGATATTCGTAAGGACTGGCCTGAGCAGGTCTGATGTGGTAGAGGGCCTCCGAAGAATGGCCAGAGAGAGGCCATTCAACTTAGTGAACGTGAAGAGGGTCATCCCAGTCGACGAGGTCGTGGAGACGGACATTGGGAAGATAGTAGAGGCCGCTAGGCGCCTCGTTGACAGGATAAGCGAGGAAGAGACCTTCCGGGTAACGGTCGAGAAGAGGCACACTCAGCTGCACAGCATGGACATCATTAGGGCCGTGGCTGAGGTATTCGAGAGGAAGGTGGACTTGAAGAACCCAGACAAGATTGTGCTTGTGGAGGTAGTCGGGCCCGTCACGGCCGTGTCCGTTGTTTCGCCAGAGGAGATTCTCTCCGTGGAGAAGGAGATGGAGGCAGGCGGCTAAGGCGACACCGTGACGCCTTCGCTCGAGAACACGAAGGTCATCCCCACGTGGCCGTCCACGTAGGCTGAGGGCATTCTTGACTCGAAGTAGGATCGAGCCCTGTCACCGGAGCAGTGCATCGGAGCCACGAGCTTGACTCCGAGTGATTCAAAGACCCTGGCTATGGTTTCCAGTCTGTCGTAACCTGCCGATCCGAGGTGAAAACCGCCAAGCACAGCGTAGATGGGACCCTCAGTTAGGTTGGCCGCTCTCTCCGCCATTACCTCAACCTTTGGATGCGCGCAACCCGTTATCAGCACAGCACCCAGCCCGCTTACGTTGACTATGAGGCCGTGCTCTGCGGGCGGTCCCCAGAGGCTGCCAGTCGTCATCACGCCCTTCGCTAGGATAGTTGGCTTGGTCAGCTCAATTACGTTCAGCCTCATGGACCTGAGCTTGTCCAGCAGGCTTGGGTCAGCCCTGCCGGGGACGTAGACAGTCACTCCCGGCCTGACGGAGGCCAGGTATGACAGCCCGCCTGCGTGATCGCCGTGGTGGTGAGATAGCACGACAAAGTCTACGTCATCTAGAGGCACGCCGAGCACCTCAGCGTTATGCTCGAGCACTTTGGGATCTGGCCCAGCGTCAAACAGTATCTTCACGCCGTCCGCCTCAACGAAGGCGGCAAAGCCCCAGGCGGCCCTGGCCCCCTTCTCGCCCGGGTAGTTGTCAACGAGTACCGTTATCCTGAGCACGCTGACAGCGCCCAGCTCGGTAAGATTTACGCTCTCTGTCTCCCTGCCGGAGGGGCTTACGTTTGGCGGCGCGGCCAGAAAGAGCAGCGCCGCCATCAACACCAGCGCTGCGCTCCCAATCAGGAGCTTGGCCTTCATCTTCCTCGACAAGAGGTTGCCTGCCCGGAATGCTCTTATACGTTCATGTAGCACCTTCATGGGCCATCATCCGAGTTCGTTCTGGTTGACCAGGAGCGTGGGGTATCACTAGTGCGAATGCAATACAGCAGATGGCGAGCGTCACAGCCAGCCTACGCCTCGTTCCCATCCGAGGGGGTGAGAGAACGCACACAAGCTAAAAAGATCGTTAATCGCTCACGAAATAGCATCCTCTGCCCTCAATCCGGCCATCTCCAGCACCACCGTAATGCCAGCTTGGGCTAGGTGGGTGTAGCTCATCGGGCTGACTGCACCTGTTAGCACGACTCTTGGCTCCCCTCTCTATGATGATCCTCGGAGCGTTTGTACCGCTTAGGACTCCGGTCTTGACCTCTACGACTTCTACTTCGTCGGTCTCGGTGTCTACGAAGGTTAGAATGGGAGCAGCCTCGAACTCAAACCTCGAACTCTTTGGTATGCGTGTCAGCAGACCAAAGAGGTGTGGTGGGGAAGGGAGCCTCAAAACCCCCTTCACCCGTAAATCTTGCCCTCAGGCGGGGTTGGTATGACGCCCGACTTCACCAGAACATCCATCTGCTGCCTGGCCCGTTTTATCATGAACTCGGCGCGCTCGTACAACTCGTCCCTGCTGTACTTCTCCCTCGCCACT
>JAVCBV010000014.1:0-3407 GCA_037917695.1 Thermoproteota archaeon
AGATCATCCAACAATTGACATTACCTTCACTTTCACCTCACGCGGGCGATCAAATTGAGAAAATCTCCCAGAGGGCCTCTTTGGAAGGCCTCGCTAGCAGCCTAAAGATATCTCCCCGAGCGAGAAGTGGAGAGGCAGAGGTCTTGAGCGTGATCTTGGCCCTGATCGATCGTGGCCGCGTCCGATAGCGCGGTCCTCCTCGGGAAGTTAGGAGTTACTGGTTGCCACAGGCCTCGGGAAGGATGTCGGGCTGATTACAGCGAGCCCTTTAGCCGTCGCCTCCAGCCCAGCCTCCTCTAATGCGGCAGCAATGTCGGGGAGCCTCCTAGCCATTCTCGTCCAGTCGTCTAGGTCGTTGGTGACCGCGACCTCCACTCCGTTCAGGAGCATCAGAGCCGCGTGGATCGCGTCGTACCTGACGTTCACGATCTCGTTGATCGCGGCCGCGGCCCTCAGCACCCTCTCGTCTATCTCGAGCCTCCTGAGGGGCATCGCCAGGTAGGCCTCGAGGGCGCCCCTCGCCACGCGAGGGTCGACCCTGGCCAGCGAGCCCAGGAGTTCGACGGCCACCAGGTCCGACCCCGCGGCCCTCAGCTCGCCCGACACGACCCTCCTCAGTATGGCCGCGCAGGGACCGCTGAGTTCCGGGTGCCTGAGGGCCACGTAGACGTACACGTTCGTGTCCACGTAGACCTCTCCCCGACTCCCTGGCCCCCTCAGGCCCTCCAGCCGACATCCCCCCGACTCTGGCCCTCTTGAACCGTCGCGCGCCGCCTCACCCTCAGTCCTTGCCCCAGGACTCCTCAACGAGCCTCACTGCATCCACGTCCAGCGGCTCTCTCACCAGCGACAGGAGCGCGTCCACGGGATCGCCAACCGCTGGTCTCAGGGGCCTCACCACGATCCGATCTCCCTCGACATCCACCTCCAGCCTGTCGCCCACCCTGATCCCTAGGGCCTCCCTCACTCTCTTCGGAAGCGTTATCTGAAACTTCCTCGTGACCCTGACGACCTCCCCCATCATGGGTAGTAGGTAGTACGTACTACATATAAGAAACTTCGCGCGACGGCATGGTGGAAAGAGTTGCTGGAGATCGATTCTCGAAGTTAGCGACAGAATAGCCGACTAGCCACAGGTTCCCATTCAATCATAAGCAACCCACCCTATGAAGATCGATGCCTACATCCTCTCTCGGCAAGCTGATCCAGGTACTCGAGTCCTCCATCGAAGATATCTGCAAGCTCAAAGATGAAAGGCGCGTTCAGGAAATCATAGCCGCTAGAGCGAGGGATAAGGGCCTTCAGCTCGATGTGAGAGCCGTCCTAAAGTCTGACGCCTATCCAGACGTTGAGGTGGATCTCTCCGAAAGGGAAGGAAAGTTAGCAGTAGAGGTGAAGCTTGACTCAAGATTCTACTCAGGGATTGGCCAGGCAATAGCCCTGAGTGAGCTGTACGGCAAGGAGGCAGTAGTTCTACACATCATGAAGTATGTTGACGAGAAGGTGGAGAGAGCACTCCGTAACATGTGTGTCCCAGCTAGGATAAAGATAATTCTGATCGACAGAACTGAGAGAAGGATAAAGGTGGTCCCCTGATGGAAAGTACTCAGGGGAAGGTACTCGGCCTGTTTTCGGCTCCAGGCGGAGTAGGCAAGACCACCATTGCCGCCTTGACCGCCTGGTTTGCCAGAGAGGCGGGCAGCAGGGTCTTGGCGATCGACATGGATCCCAGCATCTCGCTCTCTTGGCTGATCGTGAGGGACGAGAGGACCCTCTACGAGCGGGAGAAAATGCGAAAGACTCTGTCTGAAATGCTCGTCAAGATCGCGGTAAAGCAGGAGCCCGTGAACCTCCCGGAATACACTCTAGCCAGACCCTTCCCATCTTCGAAGGACCTCGAACTGGAGGCGCTGGTGCCCGACCTAGAGCTCATCAACGTGATCAACAACCTGTGGTTTGGATTCAGGGCCAGGAGGGAGTACCTGCTGAGCGACTTCTTGGAAGCCCTCGAGGTTAGGCGAATCTACGGGTTGACCGTAGTCGACACGATACCGTTCTACGATATGAAGTACGCCGTGTTAACCCTGTACGCGGCAGACCGCTGTTTGATCCCGCTTAGGCCAACGGTAATCGACACTTACAGAACCACGATGATGCTGAAGCAGCTCCCAGTGGTGGCTGGCATCCCGGCGGAGGAGATAACGTCGAAGGTCGCTCTGATGTTCAACATGGTGAGGAGGAAGACCAAACAGGCGGAGAATCTGGACAGATACGCCTCCTACGTCAAGATGCAAGTCTCACCCAAGCTGAAGGTTTTCTCAGCGTACCTGCCCTACAAGGTGAGCTTCTCCAGAATTGGAACGGAGGAAGAGCAACAGGGGGACAGGGAGGACGTGAAGAAAGAGTTCACTGCATTCTTCGAGGAGTTCAAGGAGTGGATCAAGGGCTGATTCAACACCTCCGGAGCTTCGGGGTTTAATGAAATCACTCACAGGAGATCCTCTGCGACCAGCCGGCAGCCGAGCTCCTTTTGGCTCGGTAACCTGCCTCTAGCCGCTAGGGAGTTTACCATGAGACCTAGAGACCTAGAGCCCTCAGGGACCTGGTCGGACTGATTATGACGGCTCGCCTGAGGCCAGCAGAACCGAGCCTGCCCCAGTTAACCGCCTTAAACAGTCTGGAGTAAGCCGAACTCTTTGTAGAGAGCTAACAGATCCCTTTTGGCCTAGTCTCAGCACCTCTTGCTTCAAGATAAGCCGAGAATCTGCGACATTATCCTAACTCCTTATGGGATGGCAACCCAACATGATTGATCGCCGCAAGTACGTAGAACAGCAGCTGAGCACTCAGGAATACTTTCACCTGCTTTAGACCAGCAAACGTTTAAACGATCCATTTGCCAGAGTCAGAAGAGGAGAGACGTGAGGCGGACGGAGGAAGACTTCATCGAGCTTAGACCAGTGTCACCACCATCCAAGTGGCAGAAATCCCGCTACGTGGTCTACTTCGCCAAGACGCCCTCCAACATCGTCTGCCCCCACTTCTGGGAGCTGAAGTGGACGAACGGCTGCCCGTTCGGCTGCTCCTACTGTTACCTCCAGGGCACCTTCTTCGGGAACAAGGCCCCAAGGCTCAAGGACCTAGACGGGCTGGAGGCGGAGCTGGAGGGCCTGCTGTCCTGGGCCGACTCCAGGGGCGAGAGGCTGCTCCTGAATACCGGAGAGCTGAGCGACAGCCTGGCCATTCCCGAGTGGACTCACCTGCTCTTAGAGGTGATCTCAGAGCTCCTCGAGGCCCACCCAGGTCACAGGTTCCTGATGGTGACCAAGGGCGGCGTGAGGCACGTGCAGCCCCTCCTGGAGTGGGACGGCCCGAGGGAGGCCATAGTGGTCAGCTTCTCCCTCAAC
>JAVCBV010000142.1:0-3405 GCA_037917695.1 Thermoproteota archaeon
ACATCATGGTCACGAACGTTGTGACCGTGTCTCCGGAGACCACGCTCCAGGAACTCCACGACCTGATGCTCCGCACGCACCACATGGGGTTCCCCGTGGTCGACGAACATGGAAGACTGGTCGGCATGGTCGCTTTCTCAGACTTGAGGAGGGCTCACCCCAGCCAGTGGAGCAAGATCAGTGTTCGTGAGGTAATGAACAGAGAGCCGGTCACAGTGGCCCCAGAAGAATCGGTTCAGGAGGCCCTAGAAAAGATGCTCAGGTTTGACGTGGGGAGACTTCCAGTGGTGGCAGACGGAAAGCTCATCGGCATCCTAACCAGAACTGACATAGTGAAGGCTTACGAGAAAGCCCTGCTGATGAAGGATCTAGAGGAGGCGGCGGCCATGTAAGGTGAGCGCGTTGAAGCTCGCCCTGCTCTGCGTGACGCTTCCCGGAATCGAGGATGTCATGGCAGAGGAGATTGAGGAGCTACTTGGCCTCACTCCAGAATTTGTTGTGCCAGGGAAACTCCGACTCGAGGCAACAGCTCAAGAGACGCTTGAGCTAGTTTACTCCCTGAGGTCTGCCAACAGGGTTCTCTTACTCGTTGGAGAGGGGACAGTCGACCCCATGGACATAAAAAGCGTCTACGAGATAGCCAGGCGAGTTCAGTGGGACTCTTACTTCTCACCGGATCAGACTTTTGCGGTGAGGGCGGAGAGAGTTGGAAGCCACTCCTACAGGAGCCCCGACGTGGCCGCCGAAGTTGGCGCAGCCGTGGTAGACCACTTCCTATCCACGAGTGGAAAGAGGATCAGGGCTAACCTCGACGAGCCCGACGTGATAGTCAGAGTATATGTGTCCGGCAGATCGATGCTCGTGGGAATAGATCTAGTTGGAGAGAGCCTTCACAAGAGGGGGTACAGGAGATACCAGCATCCTGCCTCACTCAGCCCCGTGGCCTACGCACTTGTGAGGCTAACGGGCTGGCTCGATGGACTGCGGAGAGACGACAGCACTCCGCTGGTAGACCCAATGTGCGGAGGCGGGACGATCCCCATAGAGGCGGCTTTGGCGGCCAAGCAAATCCCTCCAGGCAAGTGGAGGAGGAGACGCGGCTGGCCTCTCCAAAAGCTAGCTCTATTTTCTGAGGAGGATCTCGAGGACGTGCTTGACAGAGTCGACTCGCGATCGAGAAGGGAATTCAGCCCGGTGATCTACGCCTCGGACATCAGCCCCAAGCATGTGGCCGGCGCCGCACTGAACGCGCTGTCCGCTGGAGTCAGCGATTCTATCGCTTTCTCCGTGTTCAGCGCCGCCGATCTCCCAAGCAGGGTGGGAAGGATAGGCGCCCTCGCAACAAATCCACCCTACGAGCTTCGGACTGGGAGGAGGAGGGATATAGAGGCGGCGTTCCGGGGGATAGCTCAAGCTCTGCTGCTTAGACTCGAGCTGAGGGCCGCTGCCATACTGGGAGGTCCTGCGCTCCCAAAGTTTGAGAGGGCTATGGAGTCGCTAAATCTCGTTGAGAGGAGGAGAGTGAAGTACGGGGGTGTGGATGCCTCTATACTCGTATATGAGCGCGGGAGGCTCACCTCTGTCGAGGTACACTCCTGATGGGCACCATGCACAGAAACAGGAGGTCTTCTCTGCCAACATTCTCGAAGGAGTGATCTACCCCAGCAGGAATGAACAGGAAGACTCCCGGATAGAGGTCGTAGGTCATCCCCCCGACGTTCGCCCTCCCCCTCCCGCTGAGCACGAAGACCTCGTGCTCCCAGTCGTGTGAGTGAGGCGCAGACCTCCCGCCAGGAGCCATTCTGAAGAGCCTCATGGCAAAGTTGGGAGCTCCGTCCTCTCTAGAGATTAGCCACCTCCTGTACAGCCCTTTGGCGCCCTCAACTTCTTCCTCTGGAACGTCTTTCCAGTGAGCCACTTTGTGGGACACGATGCTCACCTGGAGTTGCACAAATACTCAGGATTTAGGTATCTCTACCGTGAACTCAATGTCGACGCAGTCCCTCAGAGTCCTAGCGAGGTGACAGTACCTCTCGGCCAGCTCTGCCAGCTTTTCACAGGATTCTCTAGAGGGACCAGCTATTCTGAGAGTTATCCAGAGCTTTGTGATTTGGAAGCCGCCTCCCACGAGTTCTACCCTCGATTTGGCCCTGACTGCGAGTTCTGACAGCTTTACCCCGAGTTTCTCAGCGAACCACAGGGCCGTAGTCAGTATGCAACCGCTGACGCTTGCAATGAAGAACTCGTCCGGTGATGGAGCCTCTCCAGCTCCCCCAAACTCCTCGGACATGTCAACATCATACTCGACTCCACTCTGCAGCTTCACTCGGCCCCCGGTTCTTCCATTCCAAGTGCAGTACGCTTCGTACTCGAGCGGCCCTTCAGGTCTTTTGATCGGCATGGCATGCTATAGGTGAACGGAAACTTAAAGAATATGCGCGCCCTTCAGCTCGATCTGAGATGGAGGAAATGGACATACTAGTTATCCTAGATCTCAATGCTGAGTCCGCTGAGGACGTGATTACTTCCTTAGGAAGTCTTCTAGAGCGTAATAGCTTTGTTAAGCCGACATTCATACCCGCGACGCTCGAGAGGGAGAAGAGCGTCCCAACCGGATTAGAGCCTCAGGGCGGGATAAACGCAGCTCTGCCTCACGCTGGAGTAGAGCACGTCAACAGGCCAGCCTTAGCCGTCGCTCGCCTCAAGAAGGAAGTTCTCTTTCGAAGGATGGACGACCCTGAGGCGAGCATTCCCGTTAAGCTTGTCTTTATGCCGGCAATAAAGGACCCCCACTCTTACATAACCACATTGATGAAGCTAGTCGACGTGTTCAAGGACCCTGAGACTGTAAAGAAGCTAGTTGAGGCAAGGAGCGAAGAAGAGGTCGTAGAAATTCTCAAGGAGAAGCTGGCTTTGGGGTGACGTTGGACCATGCACGTTAGAAACGTTATTAAATATGTAGCACCGCTGCGTTGAATACTGGGGCGTACCCATAATGCCCTCTGCGACGCGAGAGATCAAGATCCTTGTCGCTTGCGGAACTGCTATTGCTACGGCCACGGTTGTGGCTGGAAAGCTCAAGGAGGCGTTCGATAAGCTCAAGATACCGGTCAAGATAGTGCAGTGCAAGGCCGCTGAGGTTACCGGGAAGATAGATGTCTTTGAACCCGACGTAATTGTTGCCACAACCCCCGTGTCCGACAAGGCTGCAAGGGGAATTCCTGTGGTCAGCGGGGTTCCGTTCCTCACAGGAATTGGGGAGAAAGAGACCCTCAAGAAGATTTTCGAGACTGTTGGCATCGAGGTTAAGGACCTCTAAAGGGCTAGTTGGAGACCATACTCAATTCTTTCTGCTTTCTCAGACAGAATAGCCTCTAATAAGCACGGACTATTCTCTACAAAGTC
>JAVCBV010000113.1:0-3400 GCA_037917695.1 Thermoproteota archaeon
GGTCTGCTCAACCTGAGCGAGTCTGTCAACGTGACTTCCACCAACATCACGGGCGAGGCTTGCGACCAGCTGAGCGTGGTGATAGCCTCTGCCATAGCATCTGGGGACGGGCTGGCTGTGCAGGCTCAGGCGGCCCTGGACGCCGGAGACGAGAAGGAGGCCGAGGTGTTAGCCCTCAGGGCCATCAACTCCCTGACGAGAGCATTCGTGCTGGCCACCACGTGCCTGGGACTCTCTGAGCTGGAGAACGCCACCGCCGCGCCTCCAGTGGTTCCGCCCGGCCTGATGGCGGCCATACTGAGGCACGAGGCGAGGCTGAACAGGCTCAGAGCGGCGGTCGACTCCGCCGAGGCTGCGGGCATGAACCTCTCTGAGGCCAGGAGCCTGCTGGACCAGGCGGCCGCGAAGCTCCAGGAGGCCAGGGAGCTGGCTCTGGCTCGCGACGTCGTTGGAGCGACGCAGGCCATCAGGGAGGCCAACCTGCTCATGTCTAGCGCCGTCGTACTGCTCCGCTCCGCGTCTGCAGAGGGCGTGGAGGCCAGGAGGGCGGCCTTCTGCAGGGGGAACCTGACCTGCATCGGCAAGATCCTCAACCTGACCAGGATGCCGGAGGGCCTCCGCGAGAGGCTTCAGGAGAGGGGCAGGCGCATGGGCGTGACTGCCAACCTGACGATCCCAGCTGGCCCGCACGCTGGAAAGAGGCCAGGAGAGGTTCGACCGCCGAAGACTCCCCCGCCGTTTGCTGAGGAGGGGCCAGGCCGCAACGAGACGCGCAAGCGTGGGAGGGCCTCCCACCCAGGCCGCGGACCGCCTTCCGTAGCCCCTCCGACCGGCGAGGGAGAGGAGGGCTGAGCCCTCCCTAGCTCCTTCTTTCTGAGGCCCCAGAGCTAGGGAGTGGCTGACACGGCCCTGCGCATCACGCGAACCCTACTGCCTCCTGCCCTGCTGGCCATGCTCCTTCTGTGCGCGTCCTCCGCAACTAGTCAAGTTGCGTGTGAGGGGCAGAAGGACTGGGCGATGACGGTAGATGCCCTCCGCGGTGATACTGGCGGGCTTCATTGCCTCTTACCTCTTCCTGCCGGAGACGGCGGGAGGGTCTCCGGTGAGAGAGAGCCTGAGGGGACTCAGGTCGAGCCTCAGAACCGTTGCGAGGGGCTACGTCCTCGTCTTCGGCCTCTACATGATATTCGGCCTGATAGTCGGGGGCATGGGCCCCGCCTTGATGAGGCTTGACATAGCCCCGAGCGAGGAGGCTGCCGCCGCCTACACCGGCATGTACGTCGGCGTCTCGACGCTAGTTAGCCTCCTGGCGATCTCCTCCTCTGGGATACTGCTGGACAGGGGGATGGGAGACGCCGTTGTTGCAGCTGGCGTGTTGACCACCTCCGCCTCCCAGCTGACGCCTTCCCTCTTCAAGGCCAGGGGCGCCCTCCTGCTGAGTTCAGTTCTGCTCGGCCTAGGGCTCGGAGCCCTCATGACCTCCAGCGCCTACTTCGCGCTCAAGGCCCCCGACAGAGGCGCGGGAGTGTCTGCCGGTCTCCATCAGACGTTCAACATACTTGGAGTCGCCGTCGGGGCCCCGATGGCTGGAGTGATCTTGTCTACAGCGTCGGCGGAGTCCCTTTTCCTCGTTGGTGCAATAATTCCTGCAGCGACGCTCGTCGCCTACCTGGCCCTCGGTAGGGGGTGAGAACCAGTTTACCGTCAGCCAGGCAGATCAAGGGCATCAAATCATCCTAGAGACCAAAAGGCTCATCAGGCTCAACGTGCTGAGGATCGCTTCCGTGAGGTTGTGGAGTCTGGTGGAGGAGAAGCACCCATACCAGGCGGACGCTCTCTAGGTGGAGTCCGCTAAGCACGTGAAGGCGGACGTGTTCATGTCGGACGACGAGAGGCTTGTGGGAATCGCCAGAGGGGAGGGCCTGAACGCGGTCTTCTTAGGGTAGCCGGCTGAAGGCATTTCTGTCGTGAAAGGGGGATTTCACGACATCTGAGAACACGCAATACTTCGAGCTAACTGGCCTTCCAGAGCGGGCATTGATGTGAAGCCAAAATCAATGCCTATGACCTCTCGCCATGGCTAAACAGAGAGCTGATGCCCGCGACTCAGCTCAAGACAAGGTCTGGTCCCTCGTTGATGTCAGAGGCCTCACAGTTGTGGACTTTGGAGTTGGCGAGTCCACCAGGCGTCTCCTCCAGCTTGGCGCAAAAGTCGTCGCAGTCGACCGGGATTTAGAGAGGCTCAGGGAGTTCGTCGACGCTGGCGTTCCGGTCGTGGCCTGCGACTTCGTAGACTTCCCCTTCAGGTGCAGGTTCGCAGACCTGGCGGTGTTCCACTTCAGTTTGCATGAAGTCGATCCCAGTGTGCACCGCGACGTCCTCATGATTGCCTGCGAGATAGCTCCGAGGGTGCTGATAGTGGAGCCCTCTCCAGAGGGAGGTTTGGCCTTCCGCAGGTTCTGCGAGCTCTGGCGAGAGGCAATGGAGAGCGTGGGGCGATTCGAGGAGTACAGGCCCCTGGAGTACTGGAGGGGCCTGGTGGAGTCATGCGGATTCGAAGTCGAGCTCGCCGAGAGGGTGAGCCAGGACTATCCAGTCCCCAGGGAGGAGGTGGAGAGGCTTGCCAGGAGAGGATAGTCGGGGAGATGCTCGAGTTCCCCGATTACGTCGAGAGGGTGGGCGGGATGAAATGGTCCGACTTGGGGTCGTTCTCGGACTCGACAGAGAAAGTCTAGTGCTCTCTTGTACCTCGACCTCGCCGAGGGCATAATTCTCTACGACCACTAACGGTTTTTCTTGATGCTGCGCGCTCTCTTGGTAGGTCATGGGATCGGCCGATCTGGGGCAATTCAGGAAGCCCACACTTACTCTCCTGCTTCTATCTCCGGCAATAGGAGAACTCCTGTCTGGGTCTTCCCCACCCGAGGAGTTCTTCAACCCCCTCACATTCCTCCTCTTGGTTTCCCTCTACGGCGCCGGAGCCCTGCTCGCCAGAGAGGCCTGGGTCAGGTGGGGAGACGGGCCAACATCGCTTCTTCTCCTAGGAGCTGCCTACGGGATACTGGAGGAGGGAGTGGTAACCAGGAGCTTCTTCTGCCCCACCTGGCCAGACTTGGATGTGCTGGCCGAGCACGGCAGGTGGCTGGGGGTTAACTGGGTCTGGACGGTCGAGCTGACAATCTTCCACTCGGTGTTCAGCGTTGCGATACCCGTCGCGTTAGCTGAGCTCCTCTACCCTCAAGCCAGGGGAAGGCCGTGGCTCGGGCGCAGAGGAGTAGCGTTGAGCCTCGCATCTCTCGCTGGCGTCACTCTGCTGGGTCTGGTCGGCTTCAAGTGCGAGGTCCCGGTGCCCGCGCTTCTCACCGTCTTGGCCCTCTTAGCAGCCGCTCTTCTCGTGTGG
>JAVCBV010000085.1:0-3398 GCA_037917695.1 Thermoproteota archaeon
GCCGAGGTCTCCGCCCCCACTGGGGAGGAGTTCAACGTGAGCGGCCGGCTGCTGTGCCCAATTGAGCCCTTGCCGGAGAACGTCACCGTTCAGTACACGCTAGCAGAATCCGACGGCGGGAGGGTCTTGGGGATCGGGAGTGCGGACGTGGCGCCGTCAGGAAACTTCACAATACTCCTCGGCCCGCTCGATCCTGGGGTCTACCTCCTAAACGTCTCGGCGTCGTGCTTCGGGGTGAGCGCGG
Organism: Thermoproteota archaeon; assembly: GCA_037917695.1. Taxonomy (GTDB): domain Archaea; phylum Korarchaeota; class Korarchaeia; order Korarchaeales; family Korarchaeaceae; genus DRBY01. The sequence continues at coordinate 245 of JAVCBV010000085.1, forward strand.
CCCGCTCCGTACTGGTGTCGGTTGCAGAACCCGCTCCGCTTTCTGTTGGGGGGGAGCTAGTCGAGGGGGTCAAGGTATTGAGAGAAATAGAGGCCCTCGACGCCCTAACTGGGCAGAGGGTCACTGCTCTCTGGGTTAACTTCACGGCGAGGCGGTCAGCGGCCGATCTGCTGTCCTCCCCAAAGCTCGAACGTGCGAAGAGGGTCTTGATCGACGGGAGGCCCATGGGGTGGAACGACACGATATCCCCGGGAGCGCACGTCCTCGAGTTATGGTCGGGTAAGGAGGCCCCCTCGGCGAAGCCGGAGGTGAGGTACTCCGAGCTACCCGCGGCGTTCGGCCGCCGGATCGTGGTTTCGCTCTCGGATAAGCTTGCGGGAGTGTGGCTCAGGATCTTTGTTGGCCTAAATCCGGGCGAGAGAGTGATCTCAATCTCGAGGGCCGACGGCAAGCTGATTTACCGCCACGACGATGCCAACGTGAGTGGAGGGGTCATCTACACCGACCAGGGGGTCGCCTTCTACGACGATCCCGGGGCGACGTACTACGTCGACGTGGCCACGCCAGCACAGTGGGGGATGACCCTGCTCAGGGAGGGCAACTCTGACCAGCCGTTCAACAACCACGTCTACTGGCTTCACGTTCCGGTAGGTTTGGAGGAATTCAACCTGAATCTCTTTGACGGAGATGGGGCCACGCTTAGAGTCTACTGGCCGAATGGATCGCTCTACGGTGAGTACTCGGCGCCGGCCAACGAGGATTGGGACAATGTCCCTATACCCACGTACGGCGTCCCGGGTAACTGGAGCTTCGAGCTCGTCGAGGACTCTTGGCCCTCCTCCAATGGGAACTACTACGGGTTTTCGATACCCGAGCTGAGGACGGCGCTCAACAATGCCAGCTATCTGATAGAGGGGGATGAATTCTTTGGGACCTGGGACGCCGTCATAGTGGGCAGTGAGGCGGGGCTCAGCCCAATGTGGGAGTGGTACGTGATCGTCCCCAAGGGCACTGAGGCATTCAGGTTGGCGCTTTACGACGGCGACACCTATTGGTTGTGGGGAATAATTCCGAGACCGCCAATGCGGGTGCTCATATATAAACCGGATGGGACTCTCTATGGGGCAGTTTATCGTCCCTATCTGGATGAAGTTTGGGAGATTGTTGCTGAGGTCGATCTTGACCCATACTTGGAGTACGGCGTGTGGAGGATCGTGATTAGGGAGACTTGGGACTATGACGATTACTCGACAGGCGGAAACATGCACAGGCTTGCCGTCAACCTCTCGACCGGGTTGTGGCTCGGGGATCCCGAGCCAAATCTCTCCATAATCAATCTGAGTGCCCCCTTGGCTTGCATAACACCCGGGTCGTCGTTCACGGTTAACGTGACCGTAAATAACACGGGATATGTGGGGCTGAGAGATGCATCTGTTGAACTTGAGGTCCCTGAGGGCTGGGTCTTAGATGCTAGTTCGAGGTTGATTGAAGATTGGCTTTGGCCAAACCAGACGGTTACAGTCAGCTTTCAGGTGACAGTTCCCCCAGACGCCCCACTGGGGAATTATACGCTCAATGCCAGCGTATCTCACAATTGGGTCGTCCCGGATCCAGAGGACGAGGCAAGAGCTAATGTAATCGTTTGTCTCCCGGTAGGTGGGAAGGTTCTAGAAGATTTTTGGCCTATTGGAGTAGTTGACGTGGCCGATCCTGGCCTGCCCAATGTCACCGTGGGGCTATTTAACGACACGAATATTAACGGAATTCTCGATCTTGGGGACACTTTACTGGACTCATCTACCACTAATTCTGACGGAAACTTTACTTTTATGATCTTTAACTCTGAATGGACGTATTTTGTTGCCATAAACTCTTCTTCAGTGGGCAGCTCAAGGGGGCTGAACCCCTCACACGGGCCAGATGAAATCTGGGCAGAAGAAACCTATCAAACGGATGAGCTCAACTACAGCAACGTAGTCCCCTTCTTCGGCGGGAGAGATCCAACTGTAAGCGATGATTGGAAGTCCGGAACGTACGAACATTATGTTAAGGTTCTTCCATCTACTTACAAGGGGGAGCAAATCATATTCGGTTTCAGCTTCGATGCGATTGTTAACCACAAGGATGTGGATGACGACCCTTCTGCGACTAGGACGGCACAAGGAACACTCAGACAGTTCATCCAGAACTCAAACGCCATTTCAGGTCCGGACAGGAGCTGGTTCATCATGATGACTCCGCCGAACGTTCAGGTCGACCCGCAACACTCTTGGTGGAGGATAGACGTCAACCCCTCGCTCGGCCCCCTGCCAGAAATCAAGGACGACGGAACTGAGCTCAACGGGACGGTCTTCTCCCCAGGGCTCTCAATCAGGGACGAGAACCCCGGTTTTTTGGGAGGGGTCGGCCGGGTCGGCCTCGGATCGGACGGCGTGCCCGGCACGGGGGACGAGCGGCCCCTCCCGAGATACAGCCTCCCTGAGGTGGCGCTGTACGGCGGGGGAATTGGAGCCGAGGGCCTAGTGATATCTGGGGCCAGCGCGGTACTCGCCAACCTCTCGGTCTACGGATTCTACTCAACCTACGGCTGGGGAGCCGCGGTGCACTTCCAAGAGACCTCCGGCGGGGGGTTGGTCAGCGGGTGCTTCATCGGAGCCAGGCCAGACGGATCCGACCCCAGAGGCGCGGGAGAGACGGAGAATTCACGGCTCGGTGTCAAAATAGAGTCTAGCAGCGTGAGGGTCGAGTACTCCATCGTTGCATACAACTGGGGCACGGGAGTTCACTTCACCGGTTTCTCGGTGTCCTCGGGAGAGGTAATTGGATGTCTGTTTGAGTCGAACGGCTTGAAGCAGGTTTACCAGCCCTCTGCTGGCGGAGGACCAGACGGCCTCTCCGTCGAGGGAGGAGCTTCTGGAGTGACAGTGCGGTACAACCTGATACGAAACAACACGTGCTATGGAATCGACACGTGGTTTGGGTCAGGCGGACTCCTCATAGAGGAGAACAACATTACCCTCAACGGCTGGGCGCCATTCGAGGGGGAGAATGGAGGGGTCAGGGTGTTCGGCAACGGAACCACGCTGAGGCGCAACGCCATCTACTCCAACGGGGTGGGGGTCGTGATCGCTAGGACTACGCCGCCCCCCGGCTG
>JAVCBV010000031.1:0-3369 GCA_037917695.1 Thermoproteota archaeon
TATGTCGGTGACTCCGGCCTCGATCAGCTCATCCACGTAATCTCTCGTGAGCAGGGTGCCGTTGCTGTCGAGGTGAAGTCTCGCCTTCTCGTCTGCGTTGAGTCGCTTCAGCTCTCTGAAGAACTCGACGAGCCACCCTCTGTTGGCGGTTGGTTCCCCACCAGAGATGGCCATCCTGTCGACGCCGTAGAGCGCTCTGGCTCTAGTCAGCTCTTCAGCAGCCTCGCGGGGCGTCACGGGCCTGGAAGAGTTGTCGTATGTGATGTGGTAGTTCTGACAGTTATGCGTGAAAAGTGATAAGCCGTGCATAAAGTTACCATAGGGCTTCTCGTCACTCTGGACTTCAAAGTCAAAGAGATCCCCGCTATAAGGCACCTCCTCTACGGATCTTACTGCTACTGGGTATAGGTCTCCTTCCTTTATCTTTAAGGCCAAGTCAGGTGACAAACTCTTTGGTACTACTTCTGATAAGCTCTTGCCGAGCGGGATGTTTTCAATGGAGAATCCCTTCCTCTCGATTAGTGATGAGAGTTCACTAAACCTCACCATGTTTTGACCTCCCTGAATCAAGATCATGTGGCTTGAGTCCGTGTGCGCAAACCTAGTTGATACACCACACAGTAGGAGCAGGATGTCGAGCCCATAGAGTAGATCTTCGCTCGAGGTCCATGCGTGAACGTATATGCTCTGAGTTCCTTCTCGCGACCTGTGAGCGGAGCCGTTCCCTAGGAAATAGGCGTCAATCAGCTCCTTGATCAGGCCTGGCGAGACGTTGAAAACTATCTCAGGAATCCTCTTCGAGTAAGAGTCCCTACCGATTCTCAGCACTTCTGTTAGAATCAATGCAAGAATTTTGCTGTAAGCCCTCACAACTATTACGCTTTCTTTTTCTCTCCATTTCTGGGTCTCCCTTATAGCTTGGAGACCGAATAGACGTGATATTTGCGTGCATACCTCTTCAGCCAAGTCCTCCTCATTGAACCCAAACGAGATTCTAACACTCTCTTCATCACAGCATCCCTCAGAGAGATAGAAGCCTAGGAACCGAAGAAGCTCCTTGTTGACGGGAATTACTGCAGGGATCCACCCGCTCTTTGTGCCTTTAACTCCAATCTTCAGCTTTCTGCGATACTCTCTATCACGTTCTAGCTTCAGATAGGCAGAGAGAGGCATTCTGTCCCTCTTATACCATTGCCACGCGTCCCCGCCTAGCCTTCTGCCAAGTTCAGCTACAGTTACCACCTTCTGCCACAGCTTAGCGCCAACTTCTTTCTTCGATAGCAACTTAGCGTGAGACATTATAATGTCTCTAATTCCTTTCACCCAGATTATGTCGACTAGCCCCGCTTTCCTAATCTCTTCTATTAAGTCCAGTTCTTTCACACATCCGTCCTCCTCAGATAGAGGAAGTCTCTTAGGGGCCAGTAGAAGCTCACCTGGTTTTACCTCTGACGCCCTCTTCTGAACCACCCCCTCCTCACTTAGAACAAGCAAAGGGTGATCCCGACTTACGTGTATAATTCTTCCCGTTTGCGTCAATATTCTTATTATCTTTCCATCACCACGCCTTCTGATTAGCGCTGTAACCGGAGCCCATGAAACCTTGAAGGTCTTTGGGTCAAATGAGACGACCTCGATTTTTGCAGCAGGCTTGAAATAACACTGGCCATCGTCTCTACCGACTGTTTGGCCCTCAAATAACTCCTCTATTCTGACGAGCGTGGATTTGCCGTCAATCCTAACAAAGATTCTCTCAAATCCAGGTAAGCACTGCGGGCACCTGAGGTTGCAGCCCGCGGCCCAGACGGCCACCTCTATGTAGCCCCTCCCCTTGGTCCACCAGGGAGTGGCCTTACCCCCGACCGTGTGGGGCTCGGGGCCGTGAACTATTCGGAGGAGCGGGGTCTCTTCCCGTGTGTCGATGCGCATGCCATCTCTGACTGGAGTGACGCAAGCCCTGACGAACTCGTTATCTGCCTCAACCAGGCAGGAGTAGCATCCTCCCAGCGAGCAGGGAGCGCTGACGTCGCCCTCCCTCGGAAAGTATCCTACGGTCAAGCCGGAGAGTTCGAGGGCCCTCTTGACCGTAACCCGCCTCGGAACCTCGAACTCTACGCCGTTTACCGTAATCGTGACGGCCTCGGTGCACTCTTCCTCGACCAATCTCCTGGCCTCGTTTGGACACGCCCAGAAGCAGGCCAGACAGCCGACACAGGCATCTGGGCTCTTACAGGTACTGACGGTCTCGCAGAATCCACAGCGTCTGCATCTCTCTCTTACAACCTCGACCTTCTGTATCGATGTCATCCAAGAGTAGAATAGGCGGGCGCTAATTGCTTTACCTTCGGCCCCTCAGGGCGCCCCTCCCGGCAGGCTCAGCCTGACCACAAGCTCTGAGAGGACGTCCGTTGCGTCCTCACAAAGGTCCGCGGCCAGCTCGATCTCATTTATCACGTCGTTCAGCAGTATGGCGAACCTCGGCGGGCCTCCAGCGGGCAGTTCGCCCTTAGCCTCGTAGTAGAGCAGGTCGATATCGTGCTCGAGGGCCTCAACCCTCTCTATCCAAGACTTGGCCTCGTCTAGAGAGACGGTAGCCGACCTGATGGCTGAGACTACGGCCTCTGTCTCTTTGGAGAGCTTCTCAGTCATCTGACCGAGCGTCCCACAGAGCTTCTCAGGCACCTCCTCTCCTAGTGCCACGACGAGCCTAATGGCCAGAGCAGTGTTCTTTATCTGGTCGATTACGAGATCCACCCTTCTGGCCAGCCTCGCGAGCTTCTCAGCGTCTCTAGCAGACACCTCCGCCTTAGATAGGCGAGCCAAGATCTCCCTTCTCATAGCATCGCCCTCCTCCTCTATGGCCGCTATAGTTGAGATCCCCTCCTCGACTCCACGCACTGCTCCGCTCTCCAGCTGACCGACAACCCTCCTGAGCTCCTTTGCGGCATCTCTGGCCTTGAGGGCTAGCTCAGCAATAGACTCCAGCGTGGAAGAAGCAGCCGTCTTCCTGAAGTAGTCTAGGTACCTCTTGGCCATGTCACTCTTCGTCTCGCTGCACTCGAATAAACTCTACTCACACGCAACCGCTGACCTCCTACTGCGTTGCCAGGAGCACTTTGAAGCCTAGAGCGAGGTAGGCTACTGCCGTAATGCCGCAGTGAAGTAATATGGATCAGAACGCCATTAGAGGCCTCCCGGCCAGGGTCTACGTGATCATGTGAAGCACGTAGACGCTCCTCCTGCCGTCGATCTTGGTGACCAGCTGCGCAACGCCTCCGTGGTACTTGAGCGAGGTACCCGTGGCTATCCACACCACGTTGTAGATGTGCCTGACCAGCGAGTCTAGGATCAGCCAGGTGAGGCCCAGCA
>JAVCBV010000019.1:0-3339 GCA_037917695.1 Thermoproteota archaeon
ACGCATCTTCAGAGAAGTCCAAGGTGCTCGCTGGGGGGAGGTGAAGTGGGCTCGCTCTGCGCTGGTTGAGTGGGTCTCTCGCTAGCCAGATTCAACGACAAGGTAATCTTAGCAGTGGCGGTAAAAGAGACACTCCCACTAGCGTCTTACGACAGTAAGCTCAGGCGACAAGCGGAGAGCGTAGGAATCTCTGCTCTGCCCGAGAGGCTGTAGCAGAAAAAGAGAGGGGAGGGCTACTCGGTCAGCCGGACGCCCGCTGCCTCCAGACCGTCTATTACGTACTCTAGCCCGAATTCCTTCAGAGTGGACTTCTTGGGTATTCCTCTCTCGTCCCATCCCCTGATGTCGTAGTAGAAGCTCAGCAGCTGATCGTAGATTCCCCTGTCGAGCTTCTGTCCCGCGTACGGTCCCTTGGTGAGTGGGTGCTCGAACCACCTGTCGGGCGGGTAGTCCATCTTCCTGTCCCAGTTCGGGTTCTCCCTCACCCAGAATGCCCTGACCAGGTTGTATATCCTGTCGGCTATCCTGTTCAGGTCGCGCCAGTCGAAGTCCAGGCCGGTGGCGGCCTTCAGGTACTTGGCGTACCACTCGAGGTCGAATCCCAGCTCGATCCAGGGCAGCCTGCAGGTCACGGCGGCCTCGAAGAAGCCGCCCCTTATCCTCTGCATCTCGATGAGTCGCTCAACCTTCTCCCTGCTGACAATCTCCCTGCCCATCTTGATCTCCCAGGCGATGAACCAGGCGTCCTTGTGGTGGGCCCCTATCGGGCTGGTGCCGTAGGCAAGGGCCATGCCGGGCAGCGTGTGGCAGTCGTAGGCAGAGATCTCCAGGCCCTTGACGTGCATCGCGAACTTCTGGGCCTCTGGGCCTATGCCCTCGGCGAGCTTCGCCACGCCCTCCGCCATCGCCTCGCCGAAGCCCCTCTTTTCTGCTATCATCTCGGCCAGCCTGAGCATGGCCTCTCCGTCGCCCCACCTTGGTCTTATCCCCTCTAGCTTGGCGTCGGATATCATCCCAAGCTCGTAGGCCTCAGTCACGAAGGCCAGCACGCTGCCTAAGGAGATCGTGTCAATTCCCTGCTCGTCGGCGTAGAGGTTCAGCGTGAGGACCCAGTTCATGTCGTCTATCCCTAGGTTCGAGCCTAGCATGGCGGCGTTCTCGTAATCGAGCTCGGTCCTCTTTCCGGCCATGGGCCCCGTCTTGATCTCGTTAATCATCCCGCAGATCATGTTGCAGTTGGGGCAGCCCTTCTGAGCCACCTTGAACTCCTTCTCCATCGTCGCGCCGCTGATGCCCTCCCAGCCGTCGAAGACTCCCTCCCTGAAGTTGTAGGTGGGCAGGGTTCCGTTGTTCTGGCACCACTCGACCGTCATCATAGTACCCTGCCTCATCCAGAACTCGTAGGCGTCAGCCTCCTTGACGACCTTGTACCCCTCCCTGCCGAGTTCGGCCAGCTCGTCAGGGTTGGCCACCGGGATCTCCTTGGTTCCGCTGACCACTATGGCCTTCAGGTTCTTGGAGCCCATCACGGCTCCTATGCCAGGTCTCCCTCCGGCCCTCCCGTGCTCCGACGTTATGACCGCGAACTTCACCAACCTCTCGCCACCAGGCCCTATCGTCAGGATTCCAGCGCCCTTGAACCTCTCTTCGAGGATGTCTTGGACCTCCTCCGCGCTCCTGCCCCACAGGTCTCCAGCGGGCTCCAGCCTCACATCCTCATCCTCTATCACAAGAACGCTCGGGCTAGAAGCCCTCCCGGTTATGACCGCTACGTCGTACCCCGCTTTCCTGAGCTGAACAGATGCTTTGGTGCCGATGTTTCCATCACCGTAGCCTCCGGTCAGCGGAGACTTGGCGGCCACGACCAGCTTGCCGCTGCTTGGGAGAACCAAGCCTGTCAATGGCCCCGCGGCCAGTATCAGCCTGTTCTCCGGTGAGAGGGGGTCAACGCCGGGCTCCAGCTCGTCCCAGAGAATCTTGGCCGCAAAGCCCCTACCCCCGAGAAGCTCCACGGCAACCTTCGGATCTAGGTTCTGAACGAGGTGCTTCTCCTTCTCCAGGTCGACTCTGAGAATCCGGCCGGTCCAGCCTCCCGAGATCCTCATGGGAATCGACCGGTCTGATCGGAGTGTAAAAGATATAAACGTCCTTTCTGGGCCCCCTCGGAAACAGGGACGCGGGCTCTGGACCGTTGATGCCGTCGATCGACTTGATACTAGTCTCACCGTCCCAACTCACCGAGTCTCGTTCTGAGTCTCAGGCCCCTTCGAGAGGCGCAGATCCTGAACGAGGATGACCTCCCCCTCCCTGAGCGGGCCTTTCAGCGTGGGGGTCCAGGCTCCTCCTTCCAGCCAGGCCAGCACCTGAGGCCCAGCTCTTCGAACCGATCTGGTGCGGCGCCGACCAGCTCCCCGGACACCCTGACGGGGGTGGGCATGGGCACGGAGCCCTCCACGTCCAGCGTGGCGACGGCGGCGAACAGGTCCGAAGATATCTCGCTGGTGCTCAGCGTCGCGTTGGCGGCCCCTCCCCTCCTGAGGAGCTCGCCGACCTCCCTCCGAAAGATTCTCATGACAATCCTGAGCCCGGGGTTCATCCTCCTGACCCTCTCGGCCACGGTGGCGTTGGTCAGGTCGTCGTCCACCGTGACCACGAGGGCGGAGGCCCTGGCGACTCCCGCCTGACGAGCGCGGGTCTCGTGGTGGCATCGCCGAACACGACCTTAATGCCCATGTCCCTAAGCTCGTCGATGGCCTCGTTCGTGTCCCTGTCCGCGGGCAGGACGAGGGCCACGACATCCATCCCGGCACGCCTGAGATCCTCGGCCACCCTCCTCCCCAGGTGACCCAGGCCAACCACTACGGCGTGTCCCTCCCTCGCCCTCACCCTGACTTCCGTCCGGGCGTCGAGGTCGCGAGCCTCGACGAGGCCGAGGACCGGTACCATCCTGAGGGAGAAGAAAGATACCCAGATGAGCCACTCGTGCAGGCCCTGCGGGGCTCTTATCTCCTCGGCCAGCTCAAACACTCCTCGAAGGCTCTCTCCTCCAACGTAGGCGGAGACCCTCACGATTAGGGCCATGACGCCCACGAAGGCCAGGGTGAGCCCACCAGGTCAAGCCGCGTGGGGATAGAGTTAACCGTTAACTCGGCTGGCGACGGCTCCGGGGGCTCACCCCGGGCTCGGCGAGGGTGGGGTGGCGACAACGGCTGTGACATCGCCGCCCCACTTATATTCGTCCCGAGGCTCCCGTGACGTTAGATGCGGCGCACGTGCCTCGTCTCGATATTCTTGGCCCTCTCCCTTCTGGGCGGCCTCGCGGCGGCCCGAGCCGACGGG
>JAVCBV010000123.1:0-3315 GCA_037917695.1 Thermoproteota archaeon
ACTATCGGGTCAGGAGCCATCCTCCTGATCCACTCCTTCTTTATGACGTCGGGCCCAGGCCTCGAGGCGGCTATCACGACGTCCATGTCAACGAGGGCCTCTGGGATACCGCCGGTTCTGCCCTCCGCGTTGGTCTTGACGGCCCACTCATACTTCCACGGGTTTTCCTCCTTCAGCTGCTCCATGTCCGGCCTGTCCTTGTGGAGTACCCCCTTCGAGTCAACCATGACCCACTTCCTCGGGTCGCCTCCCGCGACCTCGATTACTCTGGCGCTGGCTATGTTGGCTGCTCCAGCTCCTACGAACGCGATTCTAGCCTCGCTGAGCTTCCTTCCCGTTAGCTTCAGGGCGTTTATCAGGCCAGCCAGCGTGGCACCGGCGGTGCCCTGCTGGTCGTCGTGCCAGACGCATATCTCGGTCTCCTTCCTCAGCCTCTCGAGTATGTAGAAGCACTTGGGCGACGATATGTCCTCCAGGTTGACGCCGCCTATCGCCGGCTCCATGGCCTTCACGATCTCGATGAACCTGTCAGGATCCTTCTCCCTTATCGGCAGGGGGAATGCGTCGACGCCTCCCAGATACTTGAAGATGAGGGCCTTACCTTCCATTACCGGCATGCTCGCCTCGGGACCTATGTCGCCGAGACCCAGCACTCTGGTGCCGTCCGTCACCACCAGAATGGTGTTCCACCGGTTCGTGTACTTGAAGCTCAGCTCCTTGTCCTCCGCTATGGCCTTGCAAACGCCAGCCACGCCCGGCGTGTACCAGACGGCGAAGTCCTTCAGGGCGAAGATGGGTACCCTAGGGGCTACCTCTATCTTTCCTCCGTAAAACTTGGCGAACTTTATCGCCAACTCGTATGGCTTGTCCACTTCAGACGTCTTCTCACTCATAGAGACCAGCCGGGTGGGAATGGCTCCATATAGTAAAAATCTTGTCATCAAGCGGCCCGCGGTGCGTGTGCGGGAAAGGTCTATACTGCACGGGGTCTGCTTGCCTCCGATGGACACAGCGGATTACGAGAATGCTGCTAGAGTCAAACTGGACTGCGAAGAGGTCGTTGCGTCAATCCTGCCCGAAGTTGAACTTCCAGAGACCGAAGTGGAGGCGCCTAGAGGAGATTATAGCAAGAGTGGCGGAGGGAGAGTACCAAGATCTTCGAGAAGTCCTAGAGAAGCTGCGAGACTAGGCCTCCCGCTCAGATTCTAGAAGATCGAGTACTTCGATCACTTTCAGATCCCAATCAACGTGATAGACGAGCCTGTAGTCCCCCAGCTTGGCAACCAGCATCCCGGGGTGATCCTTGACCCTGCTTAACTGCTTAGCCCCCAGGGGAACCGACGTTTCCTCAAGCAGCTTGAGGAACTCGAGCACCGCTTTCTTCTGATATTCATCCAGGCCTATCAGCTTCTCAACGACCGCCTCAGAGAGCTTAACCCGGTAGAGCGGCATCCTGGTGTGGGAGAGAGTGGTATAGATAACGCTTTCACTCAGGCCAACCACTTTTACCTCAGCAAGAACCAGGGAAGGACGGAAAGTTGGGGGTCCCTCTAGCGAAACTTGTTAGGCCGAAGAAGATATCGTTCACACAGCTCAGGGGCAAGGCGCTCGCCATAGACGCGTTCAACGCAATCTACCAGTTTCTGGCTCTGATAAAGAGAGGCCCCGGCATCCCGCTGACCGACAGGGAAGGGAGAGTCACTTCACACCTCAACGGGCTTCTGTTCAGGACGGTCAGGCTCATCGAGCTGGGGATCAAGCCGGTATACGTGTTTGACGGCCCTCCACCGGACTTTAAGAAGAGGACTCTCGAGGAGAGGAGGGCTGTGAAGGAGAAGGCTGAGAGAGAGTGGATCGAGGCGATCGCAAGGGGGGACTTCAGGACCGCTTGGGCTAAAGCAGTCCAGACCAGCAGGCTAACGTCAGACATGGCGTCAGACGCCAAGAGGCTCCTGGATTTCATGGGCGTCCCCTGGGTTCAGGCCCCGAGCGAGGGCGAGGCTCAAGCGGCACGAATGGCCGCCAAGGGAGACGTCTGGGCTGCGGCCAGCCAGGACTACGACTCGCTGCTCTTCGGGTCGCCTAGGCTGGTCAGGAACGTCACGATAACGGGCAAGAAGTACTACAGAAAGAGGCTCGGCTACTACAGACTCGAGCCAGAACTGATCGTGCTTGAAGAACTGTTATCGTCTCTCGGAATCAGCAGGGAACAGCTGGTTGACATGGCGATACTGATGGGTACTGATTACAACGCGGGGGTGAAGGGGATAGGGCCTGTCAGGGCCCTAAAGCTCATTAGGCAGTATGGCAGTCTGGATGGGGCTCTGAGGGCCCTAGGAGTCAGGCCTGACCCCGACATAGATCTAGAGGCTGTGAGGAGGTTCTTCCTCGATCCACCCGTGACGGAGGAGTACGAGCTGGTCTGGAGGCCGCCTGACGAGGAGGGGCTCATAGAGTTCCTCTGCGAGGAGAGGGACTTCTCCAAAAAGCGAGTTCTAACGGCGATAGATCGGCTGAGATCGAGTTTCGGATCATTGGAGAGGACAGGATCGCTGGAGGACTACTGGAGCGACTAGCCGCCGCCCACGGGTGGGAAGAGGGCCAAGACGTCTCCGTCAGTTAGGGTCTCGTGGGACTTGGGCCACCTGCCCCCCTTCATCAGTATGTACTCACCCTTCCTGATCCGCCCCGCCAGCTTCGGAACCTTCTTGCCAAGTTCCTGAAGGAAGTCCTGCACCGTGGCGGAATCTGGCAGCTCAATGGTTACCGAGTCTGTCCCGGCCAGTTCACGGAAGTGCATGTAGAGCTTTACCACAACCCTCAGTCAGGGTCACCTCCCCTTCCGTTATCTCCTAAACGATAACGCACGTCCTCCCTGTAAAATTCTTTGATAGATAAACCTTTTTTTGTTTTACTGCTAGGTCTGGACAGCCCAAAGTCTTGGGAGGTGCTCTTTTGCCGCCCGGAGGTTACATGGGTCGATTTGTCAGAGTCAACTTAACGGAAGGAAAAGTTAGCATTGAAAACTTGTTCGACTACCTCCCAGAGAACGTCCTTCGCATGTGGATTGGAGGCAGAGGGCTCGGAGTCTACCTCATGCTGAAGGAAGTCGACCCCAAGGTCGACCCGCTCAGCCCCGACAACAAGGCTTTCGTAATGACTGGTCCGGTCACCGGAATTGAGGCGGGAATAGAAGCCGGAAGGTGGTGCAGCGTCACGAAGTCTCCCGAGACCAACACCGTCCACGACTCCCAGTCAGGAGGCAAGTTCGGACCCTACCTCAAGTTCGCGGGCTTCGACTTCGTCGTGCTGGAG
>JAVCBV010000070.1:0-3304 GCA_037917695.1 Thermoproteota archaeon
TTGGCTGGCGTCGTCGTAGAGGTTGGAGAGAAGGTCTCGAGAGTTCGCCCAGGAGATCGCGTTGTTGCAGATCCAATGGTTAGGGACCTAACCTGCCCCTTCTGCAGGAGGGGTGAGGAGAACCTCTGCATGAATGCCAAGTGGCCGGTGGTCGGGTTCACAGAGTACACGGTGGCCCCCGAGGAGAACGTCTACAAGATCAGCAGAGCGTCCTTCTTCGAAGCCGCGCTGGCTGAGCCGCTGGCTGCCGTGATAAACAGCGTCGAGAGATCCAAGATTCTCCTAGGCGATGACGTGGTCGTTATCGGAGATGGACCAAACGGTCTCCTCCACCTCAAGGTGGCGTACATATCTGGCGCTGCAAGAGTGATCGTCACCGGCTTGATGGAACACAGGCTTGAGAGAGCGCTGAGGTACGGGGCGACTGAAGTGGTTAACGTAGCTAAAGAAGATCCGGTGAAGGTTGTCAAGGACGTATTTGGAGAGCAGGGCGCCGATCGCGTGTTTGTCACCGTGGGAAGCACAGACGCGCTGCTTCAGGGGATAAAGATTGTGAGAAAGGGGGGCACGGTCGTTCAGTTCGCCGGAATCTACCCTGAAACCGACGTCCCCATCAGCGCCAGGTTCATACACTATTCAGAGGCTTACCTCACCGGGGCGACTAACTCCACCAGGGAGCAGTTTAGGAGGGCCGTCAAGCTGCTGGACACCAAGAGAGTCGACGTCTCTGATTATGTGACTCACAAGTATCCCTTGGAGAAGGCTGAGGAAGCTCTGCAGACAGCAAAGAGCCTGAAGGGCTTCAAGGTGATGGTAGTACCGACGATGAAGGAGTGACCCCATCTACGGCTTGGATTCCCTCGCCAGGTTAATCCTTGAGAGTTCTTCCAAGATCTCGCAGATAGCGTTAATCACGAAGTCTAGGATGCGGCGTCCCTTCTCCCTGCTCGCTTTTGTTGGATCTCCTATGACTCCAGACCTCGAGACGTCTGCTGTACGCCACGAAAAGGAGACGTATCTCGGCTTCTCGATCCGGAAGTACTTCATCTCAGAATCCGTCCAAGGGAGTTCTAAGCAAGCCTCAGCCCACCTAACCAGAGACTCGTCCAGCGCCAACATCAAGGAGGTCTCCGCCTCGCCAGCGTGAACCGCGCCCCCGGTGGGAGACCCCCTGACCTCTGCCAAGATGTCGGATAATACTGACCAAGTGTCTACCACCACGACGAGAGCGTCTATCTCCCTCCTAAGCTGATGGACTATTCCCTTCAGAAGGGATGTGTTCCCTCCGTGGGCATTTAGGAGGACGATCTTCTTGATCCCGTGAGCTGAGAGGCTGGCGCAGATGTCTTTGATGAGGGACATCATAGTCCCGGGTCTCAGGGATAGGGTCCCTGGGAAGTCCATATGCTCTGCCGAGCATCCGAATCTGATCGTGGGCACCACAAAGAGGTTCAGCTTGTCCTTGAGCCTGTCTGCAACCTCTAACGAGACAGACTCTGCTATGATCGCGTCGGTACCAAAGGGCAGGTGAGGACCGTGCTGCTCAGTGGAGCCTATTGGTACGATAGCTATCACGTTTCCGCGCTCAATCATACGCCTTACATCCGGCAGATACGCTCTCTCTAGGCAAAGTGAGGTCATTTCATTGTCTACACATGGATTTGAACAATAAAAACTCGCAGCGCCGGGTCGGCTAAAGGGGGCTTACAGGAGTCTCTCTAGAGCAACCTTAGCAAGCTCCTCTGATGCTTCCCTCAGTCCTAATCTGTTTAGGCGTTCTACCTCTTCTACCATCTTCGCGTCGAACGCTCCGATTCCTCTCCAAGCCCCCGCTATCGCTCCTGCGATAGACGCCACGGTGTCCGTGTCTCCACCCGCATTTACCGCCAGCTCTATTACCCTCATCGGTTGACCCTCGCCTGCCACTAGCATCCCGAAGGCTGCTGGAACAGCCTCAGCTGATTCGATGCCAGTCCCCACTAGATCGTATATCTCTTCCGCGGCCTTCTCAGGATCTGATATCCTCCTTGCTAAGTCCACGGCCAGCCTAATCCGCTTTGCTACAGAGGGAGCCGACACAGGCCTCCCCTTGGAGAACCCGATAGTCGCGCCAAGTACGGCGGCCTCAACTATCAAGTCAATGGTGCTATCCCTCTTCACAGCCTCTGCGACGGCGGCAGCAACCGCGGATGCTGCGGAGGTTGCGACCCTGCTGCCGTGCGTTGGTAGGGAGATCTCGGCGGCCTCTTCTGCTGCATTCTTCGGCTTGCAGGCGTTCGCAATGCCGATGGGGGACGCTCTCATGGCTGCCCCACAAGTTGTATTCACCCCGCCAGCTTCTCTAGCTGGAACTCCCTCCATGAGCTTCTGCACGGCCTGCCTGGTGCTGGGACCGAAGTAGTGCTTCTCTAGCAGGTTGTCTCTCTTCGCCCACTCCACTAGGGCGGACGCAAAATCCTCCGCGCTGAGGGGGGCTCTCTTCTCCACGAGCAGCTTCACAACGAATAGAGTCTGCTCAGTGTCGTCCGTCACGGTTCCAGGCTCCAAGACGTGATGCGGGTGGAAGTTTGGCGCCCTAACGAATCCCCTCACTCTGCCGTACAGGCTCCTTATCTCGTCGGGCGGGAGCATCTCTACGGGCATCCCCATCGCGTCTCCGAGGGCTACTCCCGCCAAGCACCCCCACGCGGCCTCGAACAGCCTTTCCCTGCTGAGGTGCAATGTGGATCACTGGACGATAGGCGGGAGAGAGAAAAAGGTGAGCGGGAGGTTGGGCCCCGCGCCCCCCCTACTTGGAGGACTTGGGGAGCAGGGCCCACGGGCCTACGTCGATCCTAGCCTTCCTGAGTCCAATCAGCAAGGGGACTCCGACGAACGTGGCGGCGAGCGAGCCGAAGGTTCTCTCCATCCAGTAGATGCCTAGGACGAACACGTAGACCTGCGCAGGCCCCTGGTAGAGCCCGATGTAGATGGAGTTTCCCACCATGTGCTCAGACAGAGTGCCAGCCAGCGCTGTCAGGAACACCGCAATTGCCATCTTCTTGGTGTCGCCAGAGGAGATCCAGTCTGAGATCTTCCTTCCGACTATCAAGATTGAGATGAATGAAGCCCAGTGGAGGAACGGGAAGTACCACCTGATCCCCGCCGCGGGCTGACCCCTCCACATTATGCTGGTGAGTGCGTACCAGGCGAAAATCGTGAGGCCCTGTACGATGATGGCCGTCTTCCACTTTCGGTACGCGAGGAGTCCGGCGACCAGCGTGCATATAGTCGGGCAGACGAAGGTTATCAGCCCGAATATGGC
>JAVCBV010000095.1:0-3285 GCA_037917695.1 Thermoproteota archaeon
CCGCATGTCCTCACAGGGCCACGGGCTACGCCCTGAGGAGGGCCGCCGGCGCTGCCGTGTATCTGAACGACATTGGATGTTACGCGCTTCTGTTCCAGAAGCCCTTCAACCTAGGAGACGTCACTCACGCCATGGGCTCTTCGATAGGATTTGCCAACGGCATAAGCCTAGCCACAGACCAGCGAACTGTTGCCTTGATAGGAGACTCCACTTTCTTCCACGCTGGAATACCGGCGCTAATTAACGCAATCCATCACAGGCGCAAGTTCCTCTTGGTAATATTGGACAACAGGACCACGGCGATGACAGGACATCAGCCTCACCCCGGAGTCCCAATAACCGCCACTGGAGAGGAAGCTCCGGCCATAGACCTAGAAACACTCGTGCGAGCCATAGGGGTCGAGGACATCCACGTGGTCGACCCTTACGACTTCAAGGCTATGGAGAATGCCATTAGAGAGGCACTGAAGCATGAGGGCGTCTCAGTGATAATAGCCCGCAGGGAGTGCGCACTGTTGACAGTAAGGAGGCTCAGGAAGGAGGGCAAGAAGATAGTCCCCTACAGAGTCAATCCTGAGAAGTGCACCTACTGCAGGGTCTGCATAAACACGTACGCCTGCCCGGCCTTCGTAGACACCGGGAGGGTCATGGAGATAGATCCGACAGTCTGCTTTGGCTGCGGGTCTTGCGTAGATGTCTGCCCGTACGGGGCGATAGAACCAACGGAAGGAGCTCTCAATTGGAGGGGTGAGAAGATTGGCGTCTGAGGCGTCTGAGGTGAGGGAGTTCAACATAATTGTGGCTGGTGTGGGCGGTCAGGGCGTCCTGTTCACGAGCAGAGTGCTTACAAGAGCGGCGCTAGAGTCTGGCCTGAACTTCGTCCAGAGCGAGGTGCACGGCCTGGCTCAGAGGTATGGCTCTATTAAGACGGAAGTGAGGATAGGCAAGGATGTCGTGAGCCCTCTGATAATGGAGGGCACCCTGGATCTTCTACTGGCCCTAGAACCAATAGAAGCGCTGAGGTACGCCGGATACGTGACTGAGAGAACGTCGATTGTGCTTAACACGCATCTGGTGGCTCCTGTCGGCGCGTACCTCGAGAGGCTGAGGATACCCAAGCTGGAGGAAATTCTCGATGCGCTAAATGAGCTTGAGCCCAAGAGACTTGTGACGTTGAACGCTGTAGAGCTTGCAGCGGAGGCCGGAGATATCGTCGCAACAAACTCCGTCCTTCTCGGTGCGGCCGACGCTCTAAGAGTGCTCCCATTTGAGGAAGGAGTGCTCAGGAGGGCTCTAGAGAAGGAATCTCCCAAGAGGTACGTCGAGCTGAACCTCCGTGCTTTTGACTTGGGCAGAGACCACGTTCTAGAGCAGTAAGAGTAGACTCACCTCGAGCGGGTGCTGGCCTTGGAGAGACGTAGGATTGCTGTAGTAGACAGAGACCGCTGCAACCCAAAGAAGTGCGGGTTGGAGTGCATCAAATTCTGCCCCAGAGTCCGAGCTGGAGAGAAGGAGACGATACAGCTCGTAGAAGGGCTGTTGGTAATCGACGAACAGCTGTGCGTAGGTTGCGGGATATGCGCTAGGAAGTGCCCATTTCAGGCAATCTCTGTAGTCAACCTGCCAGCCCCGCTCGAGGGCCTCGAGGTTCACAGGTACGGAGTCAACGGATTCGCGCTCTTCAGGCTCCCAATCGTTAGGATGGGGAGCGTCGTGGGACTTGTAGGCCCGAACGGTATAGGAAAGACGACGATAATGCGCATACTCGCTGGAGAGCTCATTCCGAATCTCGGAGACCCCTCAGCCAAGTTGAGCTGGGATGAAGTGATCCAGAGGTTCAGAGGTACCGAAGTTCAGAACTACCTCGAGAAGCTGTCTGGAGGACAGCTCAGGGTCGTGCATAAGCCCGAGAGAATAGATCTGTTGCCTAAAGCGTTCAGAGGCACGCTCAAGGAGGCCCTCGAGAAGGCTGACGAGAGGGGGGTCGCATTCGAGCTGGCCCAAGAGCTAGGGCTCTCAGATCTCATGGACAGGAGCCTCTCTGAATTGAGCGGAGGGGAGCTGCAGAGAGTTGCAGTGATCGCAGTAGCCTCCAAAGACGCCGATGTCTACATGTTCGACGAGCCATGCAATTTTCTAGATGTATTCCAGAGGATGAAGGTGGCTGCCATCATCAGGAGGCTGGCTGAGGAGGGGAAGGGAGTCATGGTCATAGAGCACGACCTGGCAGTTCTCGACTACCTCAGCGACTACGTGCACATCTTGTACGGCGTCAGAGGGGTATTCGGAGTCGTTAGCCTCCCCCACGGCACTAGAGAGGGTATCAACATATTCCTCGACGGGTACCTGCCCGACGACAACGTTAGGTTCAGAGACTACGGCATAACATTCTCCAAGAGGGCTGCGAGAACCAAGGTTGAGTCCCCGCCGCTCGTCAGCTATAGCGCGCTTGAGAAGGTTTACGACTCCTCCTTCAGGCTGAAGGTTGAACCAGGCGAGTTGAGGGCTGGCGAAGTGGTGGTTGCGGTGGGTCCCAACGGTATAGGAAAGACGACGTTCGTGGCCATGTTAGCTGGCGCCCTCGAGCCTACAAGTGGCGAGGTTTTGGCCAAAGACGTGAGAGTGGCATACAAACCCCAATACGTCAGGCCTGAGCACGACGGCACGGTCTACTCTCTCCTCAAGAAGATGGCTGGATCTCAGCTCACCTCCAGCTTCTTCAGGGCCGAGGTGCTCCACAGACTGGAGGTGGAGGGGCTGATGGATCGGAGACTTTCTGATCTGAGCGGAGGGGAACTTCAGAGAGTGGCCGTGGCCGCCGTGCTGGGCATGGATGCCGACATATTCCTGCTCGACGAGCCTAGCGCGTTCTTGGACGTTGAGATGAGGCTTGCGTTGGCCAAAGCAATAAGGAGGAGGGTTGAAGGAGAGAACAGAGCAGCGATCGTAGTGGAGCACGACCTAATAACAATAGAAGCCCTGGCGGACAGAATAATCCTGTTTACGGGCCATCCCGGCGTTGAAGGGCACGCGACACCACCTCTCCCTGTGGAGGTCGGGATGAACGAGTTCTTGAGGGCTGTAGGTATAACGTTCAGGCGCGACCCCAGGACTGGCAGGCCTAGGGTCAACAAGCCAGGCTCTAGGCTGGACGTAGAAGCCAGAGCCTCGGGAAGATACTATGTGTGAGCCAAGAACTCAGCCTATTACCCCAGTTCTCATCGCCAGCTTCCTGGCAGCGGCCTCGCCTATGCCCCAACAGGGGTCCGTCCTTTCGGGCCGGTA
>JAVCBV010000169.1:0-3280 GCA_037917695.1 Thermoproteota archaeon
ATCTAGAGCCGGTCTGGCCAGCGGTGGGCCGACCGTGGGAGTCGACTTCTTCGTCTCAGGTCCCGGCGGTACGAAGGCCGTAATATTCGACTTGGCTGGGCAGGAGAGATTCGCGCCCCTTGCCCCCCTCCTCTCGAGAGGCGCAAAAGTCGCAGTGCTCATGTTCGACGTGACCCGCCCTAAGACTCTGCTGTCCATACCGGAGTGGGCTCAGAGGCTTCTGACTGGGCAGGAGAGAGTCATACTGGTAGGCAACAAGTTTGATCTGGGGCTTGCGGTATCGCCAGAGGATATAGCAGCTGTCGCGGCCGCCGTCAAGGCTGAGCGAGTTATACTGACGAGCGCCTCGACTGGATTCGGGCTGGAGGAGCTCAAGAAGGCGCTACTAGAGGCCTGAACGCTTGAGAAACTCTTTAAGTCGTTGATCTGACATAGCGGCCGGCATGGGAGGTAGAACAGCCCTCGCGCTGCTGACGTTGATTCTAGCAGTCGCTCTGGTGCTGAACTGGCCCCTGACGAAGCTTGCTCTTTGGATCGCAGGCTTGGGCTTCTTAGTGGGGTTCATCGCAGGAGTTGTAGGCTCCTCTGGGCCTGTTTCGGAGAGACTCAAAGTTGGGGGTGCGGCTGGGCTCATTCTTGCCGTCCTGCTCCCTCTATCAGTCTCGCTCGCGGTCCCCCTAGGTATTATCGCCTTAGCTCTCATAGCCGCCGCAGCAGTCTGGAGGAGGCTCGGCGAAGACTAGCTTTGAGCCTGATCTTCAGCCTCTTGAGAGCCGATGGCTCCCTTGGCGGATGGAGCGCCACGGATAGAGGAATGTCTCCGGTGGCCGTGGCTAGGGCAAACGCCTCTATCGTTCTCACCGCTTCCTCTTGCTCGTAAGACTCTAGCGCCCCAGGCCTTATTCTACGCACCCTCTCGATTGCGGCCTTGGCTGTCATCCCTCTCGAGAAGACTAAGTAGGCAGCTGCAAACATCCCAGACCTCCCCCTCCCTGCCAAGCAGTGTGCAGCCACTGGTCTGCCCATCAGAGCCACTCTCCTAGCCCACAATAGCGCGTTCATGAGTTCCTCCGGACTTGGCGCCTTTCTGACCTCTGTTGGCAGGAAGTAGGGCCAGATATCGTTGTCCAGGTATGCTCTAGCGAAGAGGAGCACGTTCCCCCAGTACGCGAGGAGCTCCCGGCCGGTCGCGAGGGAGACCACCGCTCTAACCCCGTTGAGCCTCAGATCCCTAATGTCTCTCCTGCTGACTGGGAATCCGCATATGGCCAGCTCGCCGGGGATGATCCACTGAACCCACAAATCGCTCCACCTAGGTTAGGCTGGCCCTCGAGAGGATCTCCTCAAGGGGGGCCTTCCAGAGGACGTGAAAACATCTCTTGGACTCGCGATCCACTGCCAGATCCACATCCACGTATCCCTTACCGAAGAGTGAGTCAAATGCGTCTGCCGTGGCGGCCCTCCACTTAGCTATGAGATCGGTGCGCCCCCTCTTCCTAAGCTCGTTGATATCCCAGGGGATCTCGACTAGCGCCAGATCCGACCCCGGCTCGCTGCCCGCAGGCAGGGGGGACCTGAAGTCATCTGACTCAGGGCGAGAGTCGAGTAATACCTCGGCACCTCTCTCGAGGAGTTCGGTCGGGTGAGGCGGCCTCGTGGGGGCGGATATCCTCTTAGCAACCCTCGGAGAGTCCAGGTGCCACTCGACCTCGAACCTGTCTGAGCCTAGCTCTCTGTTGATCTCGTCCTCCATCTGGCCGTAGTACGACCTGTGGTAGGTCCTGCAAATTGCCCCGAGCTTGCCGAGGTTCAGCCTAGAGTTGCTCCTCTGCAGAGGGTCAAAGGTCCACCTCATCAGGTTGAGGCCGCTCTTCAACGCCGCCTCTCGCTGCGCCAGCTTCAGCTTGAACCCTATTCCCCTGCCTTGGTAAGCCCGCCTGACCCCCAGCATGTGCGAGTAGTGGTACAGGTAACCTTCTCTGCGGCCAGTGAATCCGAATACGAAGCCCACCAGCTCGCCCGTCTCCTCATCAAAGGCGCCGAGAACTATCCCTCCATTCTTGGCCATTGCTATCAGAACGTGCGTAGGGACTATCTCCACATCGGGCATTCCCCAGGCGTCTGCCTGGATCTCAAGAACCTGCCTAAACTCCTCAAAATCTGTGAGGGGTCTTATCGCAATTCCGACCTCCTCCCTCAACTCAACTCCCCACCCCTCTACACCACTTACTATCGGTGAGGCGACTCCAGCCGGCTGGCGTTCCGTTCAGCCACCATTCTCTCAGGGGAGTGGAAGGAAATTAACGTGAACTCTCTCCGCCGATGAAAAGCACCAAGGGCAGGGAGGAGGGCTGCCAGCGTCAAACCGATGGCCTCCGAGGCTACTGCTATACTCCAGCTCCACCTGGAACTCACGTTAATCGTGCCGACGAGTAGATCCCACAGGGAGTGCAAGGCCGCAGGAGCTGCTAGGTTTCCAGAGACCCTCATGTAGAGCGCAAACACCATGCCCATCCAGAACACTCCCAACAGGTGCCAGAGCATCCCTGTCAGGCCAGCCCTGTAGACGAAGACGTTGATTGGGATGTGGGAGGCTGCAAACAGCCCTGATGAAAGCAATGCTGCTAGCAGAGCCCCCTGTCTTCCCTCCAGATCTCTGGCAAATTCTTGAAAGATGTAGCCTCTGTCCATGACTTCCTCGCTCACTCCGACGATCCCAACTACGTAGAGCGCGTAGGCGAGCCAAGAGAGGTCCAGCTCAGCCAGGGTGACCTCGATATCCCATCCCATGACCGCTGGCAGGAGCAGAAAGTGACCAACCCACGCCAACGCTCCTCCCGCCAACCCTAAGAGTAGGGCTTTTGCTAATCCGTCCTTCTTGAGCCCTACCCACTCTGGGCCCGCTCCATCAAGCTTCTTAGCCACTAGAAGCGTCAGCCCGAGGAGCGCGAGCAGCTTAGCCGGAGCGTCTACCACGTAGAGGACTGGGGGAGAGAGAAACCTCCCCGTGAGCATCCGGTAGGGAGTCCAGACCGCCATGAATAGAGCAAAGAGGGTAAGCGCGTGTTTGGTATGCGTTAGTCTGCCCAAGGGAGCACCCAACGCAGGGTTATTGAATTCAAAAAATAAGGCGAGGCCAAAGATGGAGGGGTCCCGTGAGGCTGACGTATAGGGGTGCCATCATCGAGGTAGTTGAGGGGGACATTACTGCCCAGAGAGTTGACGCCATTGTCAACCCTGCCAACAGAAGGCTCTTCATGGGCGGTGGAGTAGCCGGAGC
>JAVCBV010000151.1:0-3259 GCA_037917695.1 Thermoproteota archaeon
GGGGGTCAGTCTGGGACTATCCAAGTCCCAGTCCTACCCTCCAGGGCGTCCAACGCCTTCTCGAGGTGCGTTATAATCGCAGCCTTGCCTCCCGCCTCTTCTATGAACCGTATACACGCCTTTACCTTGGGCCCCATACTGCCGGGCAGGAAGTGGCCCTCCTCCATGTACTTCTTTGCCTCAGACACGGTCATCCTATCTATCCCCTTCTCGTCGGGCTTGCCGAAGTTCAGCTTGGCCTTCTCTACGTCCGTCAGGATCATGAAGAGGTCCACCCCCAGCACCTCTGCCACCCTCTCACCAGCTAGGTCCTTGTCAATGACCGCCTCGACCCCGACAATCCTTCCATCCTCGTCTATTACCGGTATGCCGCCTCCTCCGCTGGCTATCACTATGATGCCGCTGTCGTAGAGCGTCCTGATGGCCTCGGCCTCCAGCGGCCTTATGGGATCGGGAGACGGAACGACCCTCCTGTAGGGCTTGTCTCCGGTTGGCTTAACCTTCTTGATGACCCAACCCCTCTCCTGAGCCAGCTTCTTGGCAGTCCCCTCGTCATAGAACGGACCGACGGGCTTAGAGGGATCCCGGAAGTCTGGGTCGTCCTTGCGGACAAGGACTCTCGTCACAACAGTGGCCACGGTCTTATTTATCCCCCTCTTCCTGAGTTCATTCATCAGAGCCTGTTGGAGCATGTAGCCGATCTGCCCCTGGGTCATGGCGCCGCACACATCCATCGGCTGGGGCGGGATGCCGAGCCTTACACCCTCCTCCTGCTGAATCAGGAGGGCACCGACCTGGGGCCCATTTCCGTGCGTGATAGCCAGGTGATATCCACTCTCGACAAGCTTTGCAAGTTGGGAGGCCGTCCTCTCGATGTTTCTAATCTGCTCCTCATAGGTTCCCCTCTCGTGAGCCTGCTTTATTGCGTTCCCACCTAGGGCTACGAGTATGCGCTTCCAGGAGTCATCCAAGCCGCCTCACCCCCGTGTGGCGGGAAGCAGCTCCAGAAGACGAATTAAAATCATGCACCTTGCTAGCAAAGGCGAGGTGTGAGGCCCTGATTGCTCGAGAAGACTTGGTGAGATTCTGCTCTAGACTCATACAGGCGCCAAGCATGTCAGGAGAAGAGGAGGAGGTCGCAGGCATAATCCGAGAGGAAATGGATGCCCTCGGATTTGACAGGACGTGGATCGACGATGCTGGAAACGTGGCTGGCATTCTGAAGGGGTCGGGATCCGGGCCGCTGATCGTGCTCGAGGGGCACATGGACACGGTCCCTCCCGGCAGGCTCGACGAGTGGAGAGTGGACCCCTTCTCGGGAGCGGTGGTCGACGAGTGGATCTATGGCAGGGGAGCCGTGGACATGAAGGGGGCAATTGCATCGATGATCTACTCTGCGTCGACGCTTGGCGAGTTGAACTCGGATGTCTACTTCGTCTTCGTGGTTCACGAGGAGGATCAAGAAGGGTTTGGGATAAGGCACTTTGTCCAGCGAGAGAGGCTCAGGCCTGATCTCGTGATCATAGGGGAGGCTACCAAGCTGGATGTTGCAGTCGGCCACAGGGGAAGGGTTGAGGTGAGGCTTAGGGCTGAGGGGAGAACGGCGCACTCCAGCATGCCCCAGCTGGGGGAGAGCGCGCTAGAGAAGATGATCGGCGCGCTCCTCAGGCTCAGGACGCTGTCTAAGGAGCTCCCTGAGCACGCAGTCCTTGGAAGATCCACCGTAGCGGCCGTGGCTATATCGTGCTCCCCAGGGCAGATCCCGGTAATTCCCGACGTTTGCGAGGCGCTGCTCGACTACAGGCTGGTTCCTGGGGAGGGCCTAGAGGAGGTGTTGGACAGGCTGAGCTCGCTGGTCGCAGGACTTCATGCAGAGGTCGTGAAGAGAACTTTGAGATGCTACACAGGTCTAGAGGAAGAGGTAGTAGCCTACTTCCCCGCCTGGTATCAACCGAGCGGCCTGGCTAGAGAGCTTGCGCACATGCTCAACGTCGACCTGGTGGTCTGGAGGTTTGGAACCGACGGCTCCTACACGGCGGGAGAGGCTGGGTTTGCGACGATAGGTTACGGGCCTGGAGACGAGGCTCTCGCCCACAGGCCCAATGAGAGAGTTAGAATTCGGGATCTAGAGCTGGCCGCAGCCGGGTACTCCAAGATCGTTCTGTGGGCCGAGCGGGCCCTCACTCGAGGGAAGACCTGAGCACGACCCTGCTCACGACGATCACGGGAACTAGGTACTTCTCGGCCAGCCTCTCGGCCGAACTCTCGCCAAGAAGACACCCCAACCTGCCACCCAGCGTCATCGTGGGCAGAATCACTAGATCGTGGCCCTCAATAGACTCCTCTATGCCCGTGGCGACGTCTCTGGCTAAAGCCACTCTAGTGCTGACTCGGAAGCCGCTCTCCTCCAGCCGCTCAGCTACGGGCTTTAGCCACCTGGCGGCCTCCTTCGACGCTCTGGAGGAATCTCCCACCTCTAAGGGACTCATGACGGGAACCGTGACCACATGCAGGAGTGTGATCTCGGCCCCCTCGAGCCCCAGAGAACCCGCGATTAGCGCCTCGAGGCACTCTGGCTCCACGAGCTCGGTCAGCGGGACGAGTATCTTCCTGCCCGGGTCACTTAAGCTCACTCCTCCAGCAGCCTCCCGG
The DNA here is from genome assembly GCA_037917695.1 of Thermoproteota archaeon. Taxonomy (GTDB): domain Archaea; phylum Korarchaeota; class Korarchaeia; order Korarchaeales; family Korarchaeaceae; genus DRBY01. The sequence continues at coordinate 2,653 of JAVCBV010000151.1, forward strand.
CCCTCTTGTGAGTGTGAAGGACCACGGAGCTGTTAGTGCCCCTTATCCCCTTTATCTTGAGGGTTCTGCCAACCAGAGTACTCCTGAACTCCTCGATGGACTCGGCCTCTATCAGCGCCACCAAGCCGTAGTCTCCAGTCACCTCGAAGAGGTCCACGACCTCGGCATCTTCTTGAGCTCGTCTATCACGCCCTCCAGGGCCTTAGTCTCGACGTACAAGCTCATAACGACCAACATCGACATCACCTCCTGGGCACCAAAACCTTCCCGGGAGCCTGGCCGAGATCAAGCGAGCGAGCCCCCTCTCCTCAGCCTTTCTAGGCCTCCTACCGGCGAGAACTATCGCCACGTCGTACCTGTCTTCTGAACCGAGCCCCACGGCCATCCTCTCCGGGACCACAAACAGGACGCTAGTCGTGACGTCTAAACCTTTAGCTCTGAGCCTCTTTGAGATCTCCCTGAGGATTGACGCAACCCTTTCAGACTCAGCGGAGAGGTCGCGGGCCGTCAGCCCGGCTGGGTTGACTATGCTCACCAGGTGGACCTTGAACCGGTCTCCTAGACCCTCGTAAATGGCCCTGGAGACGCTCTCCACCGGGTCGTAGGG
>JAVCBV010000170.1:0-3227 GCA_037917695.1 Thermoproteota archaeon
GGAGGGGAAGTGGCGATTAGCCCTTCCAGAGCGGGTAGGCGTAGACTCCTGGGTAGATCGGGTTGTAGTACCAGCCGTGGACCCAGGTCCTCTCGTAGTGCCTGCCGAGAGGCTGGTAGATTATGAGGCTGGGGACGTCCTCGTAGTAGATCCTGGTGAGCTCCTCGCAGATCTCGATTCTCCTGGCCTGGTCAGAGGTCGTTATGAGTTCCTCAACGAGTTCATCAACGCGCGGGTTGCTGTAGCCCTGCCAGGCTGCGAACGTTCCTGCAGAGTGCATGTACGGGAAGACGAAGTTGTACGGGTCTGGGTAGTCTGCCAGCCAGCCTATGACGAACATTGGTAGCTGGCCCCTAACCATGGCCTTGAGGTACTGCGGCCACTCGACGCCTCTGACGTATATCTTGAACTTGGGGTTGAGGCTCTCAACGTTCTCCTTCATCATCTCACAGGCGGACTTCCTCTGGACGTTGCCAACGTTGTAGAGGAGCTCGAAGTAGAACCCTACCTCCCAGACTTGGCCTCCCCAAGCCTGCTTGAACTCCTCCTCGGCCTTAGTCAGGTTGAACTCGTACATCGGTAAGTTGGGGTTGTAGCCAGGCAGGCCCTTTGGAATCGGACCCGGCGTCCTTATGGCCTCGCCGAACCAGACCTCCTCTATGTAAGTGTCGTAGTCGAACGCGTAGGCGAATGCCCTCCTGACGTGCACATCCTGGAAGAAGTCGGGTGGTATGCCGTTGCCGTCCAGCTTCCCGCTCCCTATGTACGGGCTCTCCGGGTCAATGTTGAACGTGAAGAAGAACGCGGCGTTGGACACGGTGGGCAGGTCCTTGTAGACCCTTATGCCCTCGGCGCCCTCGATCTCCTTCATGTGCTGCCTGGGCACGTAGGCCATGTCGACGTCTCCCTTTAGGAACATCAGCTTCCTGGTGGCCCACTCGTCCACCTTCATTATGATGAACTCGGTGAAGTTGGCCGGGCCCTGCCAGTAGTCGTCGAACCTCTTCAGGACTACCTGCTTCCCGTGCTCCCACCTGTCGAGCATGAACGGACCGGAGCCACAGTCGGCCTCCTGGAGCGGAGGCACGTCGGGGTTGTTGTAGTCCTTCCAAGTCTCCGGCGTTCCTGGCCAGTCGCCATGTTCTATGGCGCACTGCTTGTCCACTATGCTGCTCCAGCTCTGGGACAGGATCTGGAAGAGAGTCGTGATTGGGTACGGCTTTGTCAGGTGCAGGATAACGTTGTTGCCCTCTACCTCGACGGCGTTGTCGATCTGCTCCCAGGTCACGATTATGTTGCCTTCCTCGTCTCTAGTGCACTCGACGCCGAGCAGAGGGTCAAGGAGCATCCAGGACGGACCACCGTCCCTGTCCATCACTAGAACTCTCTCGATGGAATACTCAACATCCTCCGGCGTGAGCTCTCTGCCAGAGTGGAACTTGATCCCAGACCTGATCGGGAACACTATGGTCATGCCGTTGTCTCTTATGAGGCCGTTCTCAACGGTAGGCACCGTCTCGGCGATCATGGGCACGAACTCGTCGACCTTCTCCCTCTCGAAGAAGATCAGAGTGTCATACATGTTGAAGATCACTTCTGCGCTGGCGGTGTCGTACGCCCAGGCTGGGTCTAGCGTCTCCGGCTCGCCGATCGTTGCTACGATTAGCTTGTCGGGGTTCTTAACCTCCATCGGAGGCGGAGTTGTCTCAGGAGGGGCCGTAGTCTCTGGGGGAGCGGTCGTGGTCGGCGCGGCTGTGGGAGGCGGGGCGGCTCGCTTGCCAGCCCAGTAAGCCACTCCCCCTACTACGATGAGGAGGACGATGAAGATTCCCACAAGAGTCTTCGTCTCCATTAGGTATCCCCCTCACGAGGGTTTTGGGCTTCGCCCCTGAACTGTCGATTGCCGGACTAAATTAAGATTTCGTTGAGACAGATCGCTGGGAGCCGAGCGATCCGAGGGCGGTCCTCCTAGCTAGAGTGCGAAGTCATGTTAAAAAACCGGTATGTAGATATTCCCCCGGAGATGGACAGATATCAAGCCATATACGTGCTGCTAGTTCTCAGCATCGCCACAGCGGTGATCTCGTCAGCTCTTACAAGGGAGGAGACTCCCTCCCTCCTTTCAAGGAGGGCCTCCTCCTTTCCAGGCCTATACTTCGTTGAGTTGGAGTACGACACGGGGGAGATTGCGAGGCTGTGGCTCAGGAGGGAAGAGGGCTTCTTGAGGCTCACCGTCGGCGTTTGGAGTGGAAAGGGTTCACGCGTGGAGTATTTCTCCAGCAACCTCTCGGGAAAATTCGCCTGGATAGGCTTGCTCACAATGAGGCCGCTCGACGCATTCGTAGAGGTTGAAGCGGCAGACTGGGGCTATCAAATCACAATGAGAGACATCGGGGCCTGCGGCCTCGACTCGTTCATAGTGGACTACATCATTACGACGAATGGGCCGATTAAGCTCGACGTCGCTGTAGATGTCAAGAGGGGGTCCACCCTTAGACATCTCTACATCAGCGAGGTGATGCAGCCTCCTTGAGGGCGTCTAGTCTAGTTTAGACCCCTTCGCCTCCGGGAGGCCCCCTCCCCTGGCCACGATTTGCCCGCTAGGAACCGCGCCAAAGCCATGTAGACCCCGTGCTCGTAGAGGTCTGCTCTACTCACAAGGCCCCTCGTGAACACGCCGATAGCCCCCTCGCTTCTCTTGACGCCCTTACGGCCGACGTGCTCGTCCATCAGGTCTCCGAGTTCCTCTCCCGCAATCATCCTTGAGACGAATTTCTCTGGACATTGGAACCACCCGCTGGTGCCGAGACCTAGCCTGCCAGAGCGATCTACGACCGCCACGAAGCCCGTGCAGAAGTAGTGCCCGAACAGGCGAGTTAGACAACCCTCTATCCCAACGCCATACATTGCGGAGGGTACCTTGACAAGAGGCCTCTTCGCCCTATTGATAGCCCCTACAAGACCTTCTTCGTCGACTGGTTGAGGGGAGACCCCTGAGTCCACTCTGACGGGAATTACGTCCACGCTGCCAAAGGCCCGAGTAAAGGCTCTTCTAACCGCCTCTACTTTTACAGGGTTATCGGAGCCGACAGCCACCAGCATTAATCAAGTCACCAGCTGACGCCAGCGAGAGGAGATGTTTTATGAATTGGTCCAAATGAGTAATTGGCGGCAGGGCCGGGTGGGTCTACCGTGAGGAGGGTCCGTTGTCCAAGATGCGGGAGGAT
>JAVCBV010000001.1:0-8560 GCA_037917695.1 Thermoproteota archaeon
GACAGAGACTTGGATCAACGCTCTAGCCACGAGGGGTAGGAAGAGGGGTGTTGGACTTGTATTCACGACGCAGAGACCCCAGTTAGTCTCCAAGACCATCCTCAGCCAGGCCGAGAACAAGATCGTGCTGAGGGTAGAGTACAACGCCGACCTGGCAGCCATAGGGAAGTTCCTCGGGCTGGACAAGGCGGTCATAAGGAGGATCCGCAGGCTGAATCAGGGCGAGGCGTACATTGAGGGCCCCTTCGTCAAGAGATCTGGGTTCATCAGGGTGGGCGAGGTCAAGACGGCTCACCTTGGATCGACGCCTCAGGTCAAGCCTAGACCTCCGCCGAGCCTTAGCGAGGTCGTCTCCTACATAACCGCCGACTTAGGCAGGCCTGTGACAGCTGAAGAGGCGATAGCTGAGGCGGAGAGGCCTGAAGCTCCCCCAGCCGAGCCACGAGAGAAAGTCAGAGTCGAGGAGAGGGTCAGGAGGATCTCCGTGGGTCTAGAGTCGGCCTTCACAATGCCCAGCGAGAGGCTCACCTCGCCAGAGCTGAGGAGCCTCCTAGAAGAGAGGAACAAGGCCAGGAAGATGCTTGAACTCCTTGAGGAGAGCAGGGAGGACATGAGGGAGGAGGTGTACGAGTTCCTCAGAGAGGAGTACGAGAGAGCGTTGAACGAACTCGAGGCGAAGATAGCCCCCTACAGGAGGGAGGCCAAGATATCGGAACTCGTCCTCGAGGCTGCCCTGAAGGACAGGGAGCTCAAGCTCAGGTTCTTGGACGGCGAGTCAAGAGGTTTCCTGTACGGAATTCGGACTTGGCGGTTGAGGAGGCGTCTCGGGAGAGAGATCAGAGAGCTTGAGGAGAGGCTCTCACAGGTCAAGAAGATCTTGAAGTCGTTGGAGTAGCCGCACTGCCCGATGAGAGTCAGACGTCAGCCCCAAGCTTCTTCAAAACCGAGAGAGGATCGAATATCTCCCTAGACCTTACCGCAGCCTCTTCCACGTAGAACCTGATCGCCAGTTTCAGGGACTGCTCGTCCACCCTGATGCCCTCGCTCGATTCATCGGCGAAGTACCTAATCAGAGCCAGGGCTGAAGCGAGCTGCACCGCTCTGACCTCTAGCCTCGGCGAGAATCCAGGCCTCTCACCCGGTATCTCGCTCAGCACAGCGTCTCTTGCTCTAGCCACGGCCTCATACACTTCTTGATCGACCACGACGGGCCTGCGATCCAGCCGCCCCCTCACGAGTGGGTGTTCCGTCTCGGCTGCGTGCACGAGCGTGAGGTGGGCCCTGAGCATGTCCGCGCCCTCGAGGCTTATCTTCCCCATGGCCATCTCCATCTGCCTCTGAGCGATCTCCAGGTAGCGCTCCTTGGTCATCCTGTGGAGCCTGCACAGCATCCTCTCCTCTATAGCGTTGAAGTTGGGGTCAGACACCGTGATCTCGTAGCCCCTCGTGCCAACTCTGGTGTTGTATGCCACGCTGAGGAAGCACGTGAACCTGTACGGGCCGATGGTCCTCCTGGCCGTCTCATACCTTATGGTGCCGTGCTCCATGGCGAGCTTCAGGGGCTCCACCATCCCCCTCGTGCGGAACCAGTCGTTGAACTCAGGCACGATGAAGTTGTACCTGAGGCCCTCGTAGGCCTGGCCCAGTCGTATGAACTTGGCTGGCGTCAATCCTCCACAGTACCTGTTCCGCCCAGGGAGGCCGTGCGCGGGTATCGACCTCCTCTCATCCCCGAGGATCATCGTGGCTATTGAGAAGCTCTTGCCTGTTCCCGGCTCTCCAAACAGGGCTAGGTTGAACCCGGTCCTCATGGCGACCCTACCGGTCGTCGCAGAGACCACGGGGGCGTCGGCTATCGAGTACTGCTGGACTATGGCGAGCAGGATGTCGTAGTAGAGCAGCCTCCCAAAGGTGGAGCTTAGCCTCTCAGCCAACCTCGCGGCCGAGAATGACCTGCCGAACTCGGCAACCTCCTCAAGCCTCTCGTCCAGAACCTCTCTCAGGTGCCTCTGGAACTCAGCCTCCATGCGCATTATCTCTGGCATCTCGAGCCTGGCTGCAGAGTCGAACCTCTTGTACCCGCCCATCAGCTCTTCTATCGACGATCTGATCGGTTTGAGGGCCTCCTCGAGCCTGCAGATCCTGCCGTCCGGAAGCCTGTAGGCGAGCCCGACATCTATGAGCCACCTCACAAACTCCCTTGAGCAGGGTATTCCCTCCAACTTTAGCTTAGCCTCAAACTCCCTCTCAGTGAGCCCATCCTCAGCGGAGATGAGCACTTCGAGAGCCCTGAGGCCTGCCTCCCGCCACAGGCGCGCCGTCTCCTTGACGGCAGACTCGACCCTGCTCCATGACCCCTCGGCCCTCAGCTCGCTGCCCCTGACCGTGTAGAACCTGCCTAAGAAGAGGAAATCCTTTCCAGGGGACAACTCCTTGAGGAACTCGGCCAGTCCTTCATCGGTTATCGTCTTGGCAGATCGCCAGACCTTCTCGTCGTCTATCTCTTTTCCAAAGTAGCTTGCGACTCTCTTGACGATGAGGTACCGCTCCCAAGCCTTCGCGTCCCCCTTCTTGGGCCTGCCCTTTCGCCGTCGAAGAATGCCCATCGACCCCACTCCTCACTGGTGAACAATTTCATGTTTCGACGTCAGGGTGTGAACCCTCTTGGTGGAGTCGTCAGCATCCCATCAGAGCCGCCTGATGTGAACCAGATCGTGGCAAAGGCTATCACGGGCTCGCCTGGATCTGGGATCTCGCAGTAGAACGTTCCAGCTCCCTTGTCCCGCATCCTGATCTTTATCCACTCACCGCTGGGCCTGCCCGCCTCGTCCGCCGTAGCGTACCATAGATCCACATTCCTCACAACGACCCCTCTCGCCTCAAGTCTGAGAGAGGCTCGAATAGTGCCGTTAGCAGACTCCATTGCCAACTCCTCTATTGAGGGGAGTGGGGAGCCGGTGACCACATGCTTGAGGAAGGTCCTCCAAGCGTAACCGGCCTGCGGCAGCGACTCAAGCTCCGCTCCTCCCTCGTCTGGAATTATGGCAAACAGAGGAGCGTGTTCTCTTTGTTCAAACGACATACCCAGCGGCCCTGGGGACTCAGAGGCTCCAAAGATCACCATTAGGTTTCCCTCTAGAGAGGAAGCCACAGTCTTCGGATCGTAGCACTCCAAGAACGTCCTCACCTGCTCCTCAGAGAGGGCTGACAGCGCCTCTCTAACTGACTGAATGAACGGCCCGCCCTCGGAAGACTCAATGACTCCCCTCAGATCCCAGGCCGGAATTGACCTCACAGCAACGGCCACTATTCTAGGGTCGGCGTTCGCCGCGAGGATGGCGCCCCAGGCAGATAGCCCTCCTCCGGAGACTACAAACTTTGTTGGGTGGGTGTGAGCGACTGCGTTCACGAGCGTTGCGGCTCTCATTATCGAGGTGGCGACCGCATAAATCAGGACATCCGACGGCTCGCCAGAAGAGCGGAACTTAGATATCGAGCCTATCAGGAGTTCCTCCTCGCTCTTCTCTCCCAACGCATACTCTGGAGGGACGTCATAGAGGAGCAGGACAGGAACTCCGGACTCTACAGCTGCCCTCAGCCCGTACATCTCCAGGAAAGTCTCGTTGAACGAGGCTGGACCTGAGCCAGCGAGAAATATTGCGGCGTACTCCTCCCTCGTGACCATAGGTTCAACCAGTATAGCCCGATGGTTCCAAGTTCCTCCCAGCCACGTCACGCTGTCAAATCTGAGAACCGTAATCACTACCCCGACATCCTCATAGATCAAAGGTTCTCTCGCTCCAATCACCACGTTCAAGGTGTCGTTCCTCAAGATCTCTTCCATGTCAAAGTAGAGAGGGCCGACTCTAGACTCCTGCTCCTGCCTAGGCAGGACGAAGATCGCGAGGCTGGCTATGACCACTAGGGCTGTGGCCGTGATGATGAGACATTCGCGCTTCATCGCAGGACTACACAACCTCCTGGCGTATAAAGACAACATAGCGCCCTCTAGCGGTACCTCACGGCCTCTTCAGCGAGCCTGAAAGCATGCTTGGCGGTTGTTGGATCAAGTCCGGCGTTCTCCAGACCTTTCACGCCTACGGAGAGTACGTCCATTAGAGTCACTATGCCGTTACTCACAAGAGACCTCCAGCCTGCCTCTGAGATGTCGAGGGTCGTAACCGGGTACAGCCCCGTGGAGTCGACAAGATCCCTTAGTCCAGCCTCCCTCGGGATGTCCCAGCCCGTGAGCATCAGCCCAACGCAGGAGGCGTACCTCGCGGCCGTCCTCGTGAATCTAGTGTTCGTGAACAGCCAAGCCTTGTCAAAGTGATCTCTCAGATCTAGAAACCTGGCGTGCGTGTACATAGCGGGCTTCAGATCGGTGTACACTCCCTGCTCATTGTGAAACTTACACTCGACCATTATCCTGCCTTGCTCGCCTTCAACCGCTATGTCCACCTCCTGCTCAACACACCTCCCTCTGAGAATGACCCCAACGCCGATAATGCGGTACCCGTGGGCCTCGAGGATTCTAGCGACGTACCTCTCGAAGGGGTATCCGGTGGGGCCGAGCCGCATTATGGCGCGCTTAAGATCGTACCTGACGCCCAGCCCAGGTCTCTTCAACTCTCTAAGCAGCCTGAGCGCGTGACCAAGCAGCTCCCTCGTGCTGACACCGTCGTACAGCTCTAACTGTACTCTAGAGACTACCTCATCGGCTAGGCTTTGATCGGCCCCGGCGCGGATTAGAGACCTCTTCAGCTTCTCTGGGTCAAACTCCTCGAGTTCACCTGTCGCTTTTCTGACCCTCACGTTCCTCCCAGGGGCGGGACTCTTATCACGATTTTCCCGGAGACGTAAATGGGTAAGTAATTGGCGTGAGAATCCAAAATATCGCTTCTCTTTTCAATAAATTGCATCAATTTGGAATTCATATAAACAGTTTTAACTAAGCTACGGTATCATTGTGTGCGGCCGTTGTGACGTCTCTTTTGCTGGAATCTCTGGAGATTGTCGTAGCTGGGCAGCTCACGCCATATCCGACCTTCCGCAGGAGTTGAGGGGAGAACTCGAGGTAAAGCTCGGTAAGGCGCTTAGCCTGGTGCAGTCCGCCTCTGGCGGGGGCTCCTCTCAGGAGGACTCAGTTCCGCCTAGAGCCCTCTCCCTAAAATCTCTAACCAGCGTAGCGGAGAATAGGACGAGCGACTGAAGTCTATCTGGGTTGAGGGAGTCTCCCCAAACCTCCCCCGTGATTAGGAGATCCCCAGCAGGATCGCACCCGTACTTAACGTGACTCATGTTTGGGTTCTGCTCCAATAGCCAGCGTTCAAATCCCTTTACGGGCGTTGGAGGATCCGAGTTAGCGTAAATCTCGATTCTGTCTCTCTCCTCGTCGATTATTAAGAACACCTTGATGCTGTAGTCCTCAAGCCCAAACATGAGCAGGAAGCTGCCCTCCTGCGGCTCAACGAACTTCAAATCAGTTTCCTCAAGCCAGGAGCGAACCTTGCCTACGAGCCCACTCATCCACCAACACCACGCTCGACGCGTTCCACACGCCGCGTGCTTTAATCGTTTCCGCAGCGGGAGAGACCGTGGTGGCGTCCTTGCCCAGACCCGTGAGCGAGATGGTGATTAGTCGTCAACTGTTCGAAGCCCTGCTGTCCGAATTGTTGGAGAGTCGTGTGGAGAAGGCCGCCCTGCTCTTTGGGAGGCTGGAAGGAGACAGCGCCGTCGTCTCTAGGGGGGTCGTGGCGGTGAACGAGGAGGAGTCCCCGACGCACTTTCGCGTCGATCCAACTTTCCTCCTAAGGGCTCTGGAGGATGCCGACGCCAGGGGGGAGGAACTCGTCGGCCTGCTGCACGTTCACCCGGCGCCGCCGGAGCCCTCTGCGGAGGACCTCAGGTTCATGGAGGCGAACCCGATAGTCTGGATAATAGCCTCAAAGACGGGCGAGTTTGCAGCATTTCAGGCGATAGGAGGTGCTATTAAAACAGTTTTTGTAAAATTTGTGTAGCCTTTTTTAGGTGGAGCAACCTTTTATGCTAGAATGCGAGCGTAGAGCTACGTATGTCAGAAAGGCACAGGCTCATATTCCCCCGGATCTTTGAAGCTCCCCAGGTCGGAAGATCTTCCACGTGTCCATACTCGCGAAGAACGTGCCGGGGGTCATAGCGAGAGTGTCCTCCGTGCTCGCCAGCAGAGGGATAAACATCCTCGATATATGGATCACGCCGCCTGGCGGGTCAAACTTATTGCCCGCTTGGTGGGCAGGACCTGGGATAGAATTGGACGTCAGGCTGGCGATGGCCGGAGTGATCCTCATAGTGCTTGCCGTTCTTGTCGCGCCTCTCCCCTTTCAGGAGGTCACTCCGACGAACCAGACGTCCTCGCAGCCGCAAATGCTTGAGGACAGGATGAGGGAGAAGGGGCCGATTGAGGTCACTGTGAGGCAGGCCGCGCTGATAGAGAATCCGCTGGACGAGGAGATTAGGGGCTACGTCTACATGGCCGTCCCCGTCAACTGCTCCCACCAAGAGTCCTATCTGACGAGCGCGCCGCCTGACACGGTCGTTCAGTACGACGACGAGGGGAATCCGTTCCTGGTCGTAGAACTCGTTTTGGGCCCGAGAGAGGTCACCTGGGTCAATGTCACTGTCAGAGTTAGGCTGAAGCCCTACGTAATAGACTGGATAGCTGAGAGGAGGGTCTGGCCCCCCTTAAACGTCACCCTCCTGTACACGGGGAGGACCAGTATTTGGGACACGTATAACCTGACGCTCAGGCAGCTAGCTCGAGACATAGCTGGAGGCGAGGACGATCCGGTGCTTGTGGCAAAGAGTCTGGCCTCCTGGATAACCACTCACCTAAAGTACCACGTTAGATTCGATAGACTTGGCTCAAACAGGGCGGTCAAGGCTGGGCTCGCCAAGCTTTATGTGTACGGGGACTGCACGGAGGTTGCGGACGTCTACGTGACGCTGTCTCGAATACTGGGGCTCCCAGCCAGAACGGCCTACGGCATGATGAGGCTCAAGGAGAGCGAGGACGTCTACTGGGCCAACTTCACCTCTCGGGATTTCACGACCTGGACCGGGCACGTCTGGCCGCAGGTCTACATCCCACCCTGGGGCTGGGTCGACGTCGAGATGCTCGAGGGAGGCACGCCAAAGGTGGGTGACTACTCCTGGCGGCACGTGGTCTACGGCTTTGAGTCCAGGAAGTTCATGGGATCAGACCTCTTAGGCGTCTTCTGCAGGACCAGCTTCGGCAGCGAGCCCCTCTACTTGGAGGTGAAGTTCTCCACAGGGTGGTGAGATCAATGAGGAGGTCGCTAGCATACGCGCTGGCCATCGCCGTGTTGCTGTCCCTGCCAGCTCTCCCCGTAAGGGGTCAAGAGATGTTCTGGATCGGGCTCAACTTCGAAGTGCATATCAAGGAGGACGGCACCGCGCTGGTCATAGTCAGGGAGCATCCATTCGCTCTCGACGGGACCAGCCTCATCGGCGACGAGGAGATATTGACTCAGCTCCTCGAAGAGGCACAGATCAATAGGCTATACGACGCAGCGCTTATGTTTGCGACCTCGCCGGAGTACGTATCCGCTGAGATAGTCGACGGACCCAGGGTCTCGATGGAGGATGGGGTTCTCACAGACCCCCTCAACAAGGGAGAGATGATAGAGTACGAAGGGGCTGTGGTTACGACGATCTTGGTCAACTTGTCCACGGCAGAGTTCGTGAGCGATCTGGGCGGGGGGGAGTACGAGATTCGAATAGTTGATCACTTCACTGCCCGCGACCCTAGGAACTGGATCGACGTCATGAGGATATCCTGGGACCCGGGCGTGGAGGTAATCGAGGTATCTTGGAAGCCAGCCCGGGCCTCAGGCCCCTCTGAGCAGGGCGAGGACTTCCTGCTCTGGATGAACTACAACGAGCCCTCCGCTCCAGACATCTACATCCTCAGGGTCAGGCTCCCGGGGTTGGTGGTTGGACCCCCATCCGTTGGGGGGGTTAACGTCCAAGCGTCGAGAATCGGCAACACCGTGAGGGTAACCTTGACGGCGAATGAAAGCGGGTACGCTGTCGTGAGGATCGTTGGGCCTGGAGAGGATCAGTCCAGAGGGGTCGCGCTGGATCCTGGAGTGCCGACCACCATCAAGTTCTGGAGCGACGCGGAACCCCTCAAGGTCGAGATCTACATGGGTGGAGGGCTGGTTGCAGAGGTGCCCGTGTCGAGTGGAGCGCTAACAGCCTACGATAAAGGAAAGCTTCCTGAGGGAGGACCGCTGCCCGCAGGTCTATTGTTGGCGGGGATCCTCATCCTCTTCTCTTCTTTTTTTCGGTTTTGCATCGCCTTACCCTCCGTTGGCGCTCTCAATGCACTTCCGGTGATATTCGGCCTCTTCCTTCCAGAATTCACCGCTCCGGGGGTCCCGAGCCCATTCTCCGTACATCTCAAGGGCCCGTTTATGGAGCTCCTCCCACAGTTCCGGTTTCTGGGAGCGCAGGGAAGCCTCGAGGAAGGGACGGAGCCCCGTGTCTATTATATAAC
>JAVCBV010000002.1:0-8089 GCA_037917695.1 Thermoproteota archaeon
GTGCTAGAGAGGTACTCCGAGTACATCGACCTCACCGGGTCGACCCTCAAGGACCTGCCAACGCCCGAGGAACTCCTGGAGGGGATCCCGAGGGACGTGCCGCCGGAGGAGGCTCTCTACGGCAAGCTCAGCGCGCCCACCGGGCTCGGGTACATCGTGACGCACGCCTGCCCCAACAGGTGTAGGTACTGCTACGCGGCCGCCTGGAGGAGAGCTAGGCTGGAGGAGGACCTCGCCCCGCTGGACGTGATACTGAGGACAGTCGACGAAGCGGCCGACGTTGGGGTCAAGGCGATCCTGATGACCGGCGGAGAGCCCTTCATGAGGCCAGACCTGGTGGAGATCGTCGAGAGGGCTCTCAAGAGGGACATCTTCGTCTACATCCCCACCAAGTCGCTGATAACCGAGGAGAAGGCCAGGAGGCTCAGCGAGGCTGGACTGGGCTGGATCCAAGTGAGCATCGACTCCCCGTCAGAGGAGGTCGAGGACTTCCTAGTCGGGCCGAGGGCCCACAGGAGGCTGACGGCCACGGTCAGGAACTGCGTGAAGTGGGGGATCGACGTCAGGGTGAACTCCGTCGTGACCTCCTACAACGTCAGGGAGATCCCCAGGCTCATCGAGTGGCTCTACGAAATGGGCGTCAGCAGAATATCTCTCTCGCCCTACCAGTCCCCCTACGACAGGGTGGACGACGATCTCTTCCCCTCGATCGAGGACTACGCCTGGCTCCTAGAGCGCATCGAGGAGCTCCCGAGGCACCTGCGGGAGGCGCTGGATCCGGCGGGCATCAGAGCTATCGAGAACGCCGTCAGGGTCAATAGGATGGAGCTGGAGGACGTGGAGGCCCTCAGAAAGTGCTCCGCCGGGAGGAGTTCCCTGGTCATACTCCCGGACGGCAGGGTGTCGTTCTGCGAGAGGGTCGCGCTGGACGAGAGGTTCGTGGTTGGCGACCTCAGGAAGCAGTCGCTGATGGAGATATGGAGGTCTGAGAGGCTCATGAGGCTAGTCTACCCGCCCAGAGAGCTGTTTAAGGGGACCGCCTGTCATGAATGCCCCACGTTTGAGGAGTGCTCCAAGCTCGGGAGGAGGTGCTACGTGCGGGCCATGGACGCCTACGGCACTCCGTTCGCCCCAGATCCGATCTGCCCGGCGGCCCCGAAGGCTGCGGCTAGGTTCGTCTGAGCAGGGGTGGTGGTGATGGACGCCGTGGTGGCGGAGGGCCTCGTCAAGTACTACGGGCAGTTCAAGGCCCTGGACTCGGTCTCCTTCGAGGTGAGGCGCGGTGAGGTGGTGGTGCTCCTAGGTCCCAACGGGGCGGGGAAGACGACCACCATAGGGATACTCTGCGGCCTGATCTCGCCTACCGAAGGACGCGCCAGCGTCCTGGGCGTACCGCCAGGGGACAGGGACAGGATAAGCAGGATGATCGCCTACGTGCCGCAGGAGATAGCGCTGGACTACATCATGACTGTGGAGGACAACCTGCGATTCGTCGGCTGGCTCAGGGGCCTCTCCGGCTCGAAGCTGAGGGAGCGCGTGAGGTGGGCTCTGAGGGAGTTCGGCCTGGAGGAGAAGAGGAAGATCCCCATCATAGCCCTCTCGGGGGGCCTGATGAGGAGGGTCCAGCTCGCTGGGGCGTTCATGCTGGAGAGGGATGTGATCGTGCTGGACGAGCCTACTCTGGGCCTGGACCCGATGGGGAAGATGATGGTGTGGGACGTGATCAGGGAGAGGGCCAAGGGGGGCGCGGCGGTGCTGGTGGCCACCAACGACATGCACGAGGCCGAGGTGCTGGCAGACAGGATAGTGTTCCTCAACAGAGGCAGGGTCGTGGCCTTCGACTCGGCGGACAGGCTGAAGGCCATATCTGGCAAATCCTACCTGAGGCTGAAGCTGGACGGGGAGGCGGACCTCCCGCCGGGAGCGAGGGTCGCCGAGGACGGCTGGGTTGAGGTAGAGTACAAGAACCCGAGCGAGGTCTCAGAGATCCTGCGATCGCTGGACGGCGTCAGGGTGCTGGACATTCAGCTCAGGAGACCAACCCTGGACGACGTGTTCAGGAGGCTGGCCAGCGTGGGAGCGGAGGACTGCACGGATCACGGAGGTGGGGTTAGGGTAGAGGCGGTCGTGGGAGGCGAGTGCTCGTGATCCTGCCGCTGCTGTGGAGGGAGTTCAAGATCCACTCCAGCAAGGCGCTGGCTCTGAACCACCTGTTGGGTCCGACCGCCTACCTGGTCTTCCTGGGCCTCAGCATATCGTTCAACTTCGGCTCGGTGAGCTACGCCGGCAGGCAGGTGAGCTACGTGCACTTCATAATCCCCGGGCTCATCGCCATACAGACCTACCAGCTCTTCGCGACCACGTTCTCACTCACCAGGCTGGACATCTCCACCAAGATGATCACTCTGATCATGACGTCTACGAGCTTCGTCCACTACATGGTGGCCAGGATAGCCTTCGGCATGCTGGTGTCCGTCCTGACCTCGGCCTACCTGCTCGCCCTGGGCTGGGCGGTTGCCGGGGCCACTGAGCTGACTCTCTCGGGAGTCCTGACTATGACCGCCGGGATAGCGCTGGGGGACCTGCTCTTCTTCTCTCTGGGGCTCCTGATGGGCCTCAAGATCAAGAGGGAGGATGTGAGGGACGCCATCTTCGCCCTGGCTGGCACTCCGGCGATATTCTCCAGCACGGCCTTCTACCCAGTGGACAGAGTCCCCGCCACCCTGAGGCTCGTGGCGAGGGTCAACCCCATCTCGCATATCGCCGACCTGGTGAGAGCTGGCTACCTGAACTCCTCACCCGACCCTCTAACCTGCCTCCTGCTGGCGGCCTACATGGCTGCCGCCGTGGGCGTCACCTACAGAACTGTGAGGCGGTTCGTGCTGAGGTGACCCCCGCCGCAACACTTTTATTTATTTAATCAATCGATTGATTGTGCCGAGTGAAGGGGATCTCAGGGATGCAGGGAGGATCGTCAGGCACCTGCTGTTCAGCAGCCTGGACTTGGAGTCTCTGAGCATCCGGGGGATGGAGAGAGCCCTGAGGATACAGTTCTCCAGGCTCAGGAGGCTTCTCAGGTGGCTTCAGAGCGAGGGCGTGGTGGTGGGCTACCAGGTCGGCACGTCCATGTCTTTCAGGGTCCTAGACCTGGAGAGGGCGGTGGAACTCGGCCTCATCAGGCTCTCGGGGGAGGACCTCGAGAGGGCCGTCTACAGCTCCATGTTCCTCCCGGTGTCCATCAGAGGGATTATCCGCGACGACCTGACCCTCAAGTTCCTGCCTTCCTCGAGCGAGCTTCCGGGACCCTACCTGGCCGCAATCGAGGCCCTGAAGAGGAGGTGGCTCCTGCTCTACAAGGCCGCCGTGAGGACCTTCGGCGGGGAGGGGAGTGAAAGCGAGGGTCCGCCCCCTGACGTCGAGGACAAGGGGGAAGTCCGCCGGATGGAGGAGGGTCTGAGGCTCCTTGGCAGAGAACTCGTGGCCAAGGTTGGGATGATCCCGCTCCTCTACCTAGTGACCATGAGGCAACTGAAGGTCCCTGTCGAGGTGGAGCTGGACGAGGAGGACATAGAGGGGATAGTGGAGCGGCTGAAGGCGGAGACCGGAGTGGGCGAAGGTGAGATCAGGCTCTTGAGGTACTTCCCCTCACTGGACCCAATCGCCCTGTTCGTCAGGGACGTGGTCATGGAACTCGGGGTCCCCGAGGAGGCCTCGGAGGAGGAGCTCAAGGAGGCAGCGGCTAGGGTGGCGGAGAAGTACCTGAGGCTCCTGATCAGGTTCGCTGGGGGGCGGCAGCCCTCGAGGGAGTCAAGGCTCATGGAGGTTCTGACCCTGCGATATGCGGCCCTGTTCGGGGTCCTGATGGGGGCCCCGACGGAGCTGGTGGAGAGGTGCCTCAGGCTGGCGGACGAGCTTGAGGTGGAGGGGAGGGTTGCGGATGCTCGAGCTGGCTGAACTCCCGGATGCGAGGGCGGTCTTCTCCCTCAGGAGGAGCAGGGTCAGGAGGGAGGTCCTCTCCTTCCTGGCCAGGATACACCCCAGGGCCTCCTACCCCAGCGAGATAGCCAGGGCGATAAACGCCAGGGCAGACCAGGTGCTGGCTGCGCTGAGGGGGTACGGGACCAGGTACAGGAGGGACATTTCCCTCCTGGGGCTTGGGCTCGTGAGGGAGGCAAGGAGGGGGCCCAAGCTCACCTTCTACGCGGCCACGGAGAAGGGGATAAGGGTGGTCGCCTACCTGAGCATGGTAGAGTCAAACATGGCCCCGTAGGTGCCGGTGAGATAGCAGGTCGGCGGGCCAGCCGTAAGACTCCAGCCTTGCCCTTTCCTGACGCCAAGATCTCCTCAAATCCTCTACAGCCCGCTCTTGCGTGTCCTCCCTGTCAACATAGATGGAGCACCCCAACTAGCATCTCTGTGCAGACAGATCAGCCGATTCTCCGCCTGACCAACTTTTATGGCGTGGGGGCTCCAGACTTTAGAGCCGTCCGCGTTCACAGATGAGGGGCTTGAGGATGGGGGAACTGTCCCTGGACACTATTGCCTTCGAGGATGGCCGCTTTCTCGCCGTCGCGCCGCTAGTCATTCCTGGAGAAGCTCGAAGTCCTCAGAAGTCAGATAGCCGCTCTGACAGCGACCATCCAGTCGGCCAAGCAGGCTCTCCAGAGGCTGGAGAGGCTCGAGAACGTTGAGACCGTCTACGAGAGGGCGGGACACATACTGATCCCTCGAAGCAAGGAGGAGGCCTTGGAGGAGCTCAAGCTCTCGGTGGAGGCCTCAGAGTCTGTTCTGAAGAAGTACCAAGAGGAGGAGAGGGAGGTCAGGGCCGAGCTGAAGCAGCTCGTTGAGGGGCTGGGGCAGGCCTAGACCGACGCAGAGAGGATCTTGACGAACTCCTCCCACCTCTCTGCCGGGAGTGTCAGGCCTGCGGCTGAAGAGTGACCGCCCCCGATTCCCCCGAGTTCGACTGATGCCTGGACTGCTATCTTTGCCAGGTTCACCCCCTCAGAGATCCCAGCTTGGGTCACTCGAAGTGAGATCTTGACGCAGCCCTTCGCCTCCGAATCCTCTGTCATGACGGCCACGACCTTGACGTCCTCGTCGGGGCAAGACCGCGCAAGTATGGATGCCACCGGGCTCGTGAGGGTATCTCTCAGCAAGCCTCTTCCGTCGACGAATAGGACGCTCCCTACGACCCGCTGGAGGTCTCTCGAGGACTCCAAGAACCTGGCGAGCTCTATTCGGTACTGAGAAATTGTCTCGTTGGTCATCTCCATGATCCTGCCCCTCCTGCCTATGCCTAGCATCAGCCCTAGGTCCGGACGCCCCATCCTGCCGCACGCGTTGAGGATCGTTGCGAAGGTTCCGAGGTCCCTCAGCGGCGACCCTGGAGGCTCGGTCAGGAGAGTGAAGGAGGTTCCAAGCAGCTGTTCTGGGGAGACCCTGTGGCCGAATATCGCAAGTCTCTTCACGATCTCGCTCAGCAGGGCGCTCCTCTTCTCGTCGTCTAGCTCAGAGAGCGTCGTCCACCTGTCCTCTACCTTGGGAGGTATTCCAAGCGACTGCAGTAGTTCCAGCGCGCCCGAAGATCTTCCGCTAACGCCGGGTATCGGAGGGTCCACGGTCCTCTCGAGCGAGAGCAGAAGCGGGTACTCTGGCCCGCCGAAGAGCCTCAGCTCAACCCTACTCTTCACGAGGCCTATCCTCTCGGCGTATGAGAGGATCTCAGAGTTTACTCCAGTGAACCCGTCCCTCGCCTGGACATCTCCTATGGCGCCGACCAGCGCCAGGTGAAGGGGAGGGTGCTCATCTGGCAGGACCGCCCTATAGAGCGCGAGCGCCACTCCCGCCGCCGAGACCTCCCTCCCTCCATCCACACCAACCTCGTGTGGGTTTAGGTCGACCATGCGGCCGGATATGCTTCCTAAGGGCTCGTGGTGGTCTACCAGGATCAGGGGGGTCCTATCTGCAAGCGGTCCGAGTTCTTCCCTGTAGCCGGAGCCAAGGTCCGAGAACAAGTACAGTCTGTAGTCCTCGCTCAGGAGGCTCTTTATGTAGTCAGGGGTGAGCTTCTTGACGAAGGAGACGTGAAAGCCGAGGCCAAGCCTGAGCAGGAGCCAGGCCAACAATGCAGCCGAACTTATGCCATCGGCGTCTATGTGAGAGACTACCTTGACGGTCTCCCCGGCTTGCTGACCTCCTATCAGCGGTGCGGCTAGCCTGGCTCTCTCAATGAGCAGGTTTAGCCTACCAGAGGGCTCAGCTTGCAAGAAGCTCGGCCCTCTTCGGGTCGTACTTCCAATCCGGCGGGAGCTTGCCCACCCTCTTGTAGTACTTGACAAGCCTGTGGATCTTCGACTCCACCAGCTGGAGCCCTCTCCTTGAGTGCAGATCTTTCCTGTGAACCTCGAGGTGCTTCCTTATCCTCAGGGCCCGCTTGATAAGGGCGGCCAGGTCCTCAGGGATCTCGGGTGCGGCCTGGTACTCCGCGAGAACCTGGGTCAGCTTCTTGCCCAGAACCCTCCGAACCAGGGGGACGCCGTAGACGTCCCTCAATATCATCCCTATTTGGCTCGGGGGCACTCCCCTCTTCCCGAGCTTCACTATGATGTCCTCTATCTCCTCCTTGCTGAGCGGAACCCAGTCAAGCTGAACGCTGGCTGGAGGTCTCGTCGACTCCGACTTGCCCCGCTTTCTGGCGTGCATTCTCGCCAATTGAATCACCGCCTACCTTCTCGCCTCCTTAGGCTCTCCGATTAATAAGGCTTAGCTCCCGATTGAGCCCACTCGCCCAGCCTCCTCAGCGCCCTGTACCTGTGGGAGACCTGGTTCTTCGCTTCCCCTAGCTCGCCGTAGGTTAGCCCTCCGGGCTCGTCAGGCTCGAATATCGGGTCGAACCCCCAGCCCCCGCCTCTTATGGACGTTGCAATTCTGCCTGGCGTCTCGCCCGTTAGGATCACGGGTGGGAGGTCGGCGGCCGTGACGACCGCGACGACGGATTTGAAGACCGCTCTCCTGTCCTCTACCCCCTCCATCAGCCTCAGGATCCCTGGGTTCCCTATCGTCCTGAAGACGAAGGAGGAGTAAGGCCCCGGGAATCCGTTGAGCACCTCTATGAATAGGCCTGCGTCCTCTATGAAGAACGGCGGTTCGACCTTACCCTTCAGCCACTCGGCCGAGTAGGAGGCGACCTCCTCCAGGCTGTCCGCCTGGATCTCAGGGTACTCTAGCTTGACCCAGTCGACGTGGAGCCCAAACCTGGAGAGTATCTTCCTAGCCTCCTCGAACTTGTGGCTGTTGTGAGTCACGAATCTCAGCCTATCCAACTCCTGTACCTCCCTCTGGCCTCAACCTTCTCCAGCCTCTTAATCACGAGGTCCGCCTTGGGGTTGGTCTCCTTGTAGCCGCGCAGAAGTGCCTCAAAGAATCGCTCTGCCTCAGAGGGTGCCAGCGCGGCCACGGACTTCTTTAGGACGTGGAGGTCGACTGCCATGTCCTCAACGCTCTTTGAGAACTCGCCAAGGCCGAAGTCGAGGAGGCAGATCTCGCGCTCTCCCGTCAAGATCACGTTGAGGGGAGTGAGATCGTTGTGCACTATTCCAGCTGCATGCATCAGGCCCACCTGCCTGCCGAGTTCCTCGGCGAGGGATTCTTGAATGGGCTCGCTCTTGAGTATCTCGAGGAGAGTCGGTCCCTCCACCTTCTCTAGGAGCAGAGTGTCCTCCCAGACGTCCAAGACTGCTGGACACCTGACGCCCTTCTCCTTCGCTCTCATGAGTATCCTGGCCTCGAGTCGCGTCCTCGCCGTTCTCAGCCTGGTGTCCAGCGCTGGATGCCTGTAGCCCTTCTTTATCCTCCTCTTCTCGATCGCGGGGAGGCCCCACAGGTCGCTCTCGTAGACCTCAGCTTCTGCCCCTCTGTGGATCAGCCTGGCCATCCGTACTTCCCCCTGAGCGGAACGAAGGCAACCTCAGTTATCGCGGTCGTCTTGTACTCACCCTCTTCCTCTTTGTCGATTACCGCCAGCACCTGCCCGCCCCACCATGTGGGTTCTCCCACCGGCAGAACCATCCTCCCGCCAACATTGAGC